>JACPCC010000067.1 GCA_016179995.1 Candidatus Woesearchaeota archaeon
GCTTTCCCAAATATCATCAAAGGTAAAATTTAAGCCCATCCGTTTAACAACTTTATCAAAACTAGTAATACCATTTTCTGAATCCAAAATAATAGGGAGTGATATTTTTAGTGAACAAAATAGATTTGGTCTAAACAAAAATCAAAAAAATAACTATCCTGAATATCAGAATAAATGATTTCTAAAGTGGATTAGATTTTTAATCTCCAACAACCAATATTTAACTATTTAGATTTAACATTTAACTCCAATCTTCTCTAATTCTACAGTAGATAAACAAGTCTTTAAAACTGGACAGAAAATAGCAGGATCTTCAAATGGATTCTTGACAAAGCCAGGCAAGATATATTTGGAAGGCAGGATAAACATACCATTTTTATGTTCATTTTTAAAGTTCTCACAAGATGGTTTTCTTAGGATGATATTAAATGAATCCCATTCATTAAAACGCAGGCTGAGGTCATAAGAAGCTGCTCTTAGAGTACAAGATTCAACTTCGCTAACTTCATGATAAGTAGCGTTAGTTTTTATTAATGAATAAGAGACCATTTTATCTAAATCTTTTATTTCCAAACATAGAGAGGCTTTTTCTACTAAGGGATAAAAAGCATTTTCATCAGCCATATTTTCCAGCAGGCTTTTAGTGGCGGCTTCAAATTCTATTTGACTGGGAAAATGAACAGCTTGTCCTGTAGATACTCCACGAATGAAGAGAAGTAGACCGATTAAAAGCACAATACTTACACCAATAATAGCTAGAACTTTATTTTTTTGTAACCCGCCTAATATGGGAAGAACCTATTCTCAGGAGCATGATCGTAATAAACTTGAGGTTTGAGATTAGCGCCGGAATCAGATTCTTCATTAGACTTACTAGAGACACCTGCAGATGTCTTTTGCTGGTAACCTGAAAAATTATGCCTGGCTGTTTCTTTGTAGGCCCATTTGACGTCTTCTTCATCCCAGCCGGCACGAACCAGTTCATCACGAATGTGAGTAAACTTTTGTCCAGTTCTTATTTTTTGAGTGATATAATTAATAACAGAAGGAGGAAGATTTTTCTTGGGCTGCTTTGTTCTAAGAAGATAAATCAAACCAAATACACCAGCTGCAATTAGTATTACAGCAATACCATAAAGCATAAGCTTACCTACAGTTGGCCTTTCAGCTACTGCTTCTTCTAAAGTTTGAACATTAGTTTTGGTCTGCACGATACTTTCTTGCAACCCTGCTAAACCAGTATTAACTACTTGAAGATTTTGATTGAGTTCTGATTTTAGATTTTCTTGCCCCGAACTTAAGCTGCTAATTGCCGTATTTAACCGTTGAATATCACTGCTTAATTCTTGAAATTGAGCCTGTATATTAGCTAAGTCAGATTCTATGGTGCCAACTCTGGCGTCAGTATTTAAGACGCTGCTTTCCAGCTGTGAGATTTTGGGAGTTAACTGAGATAATTGAGATTGCGCTGCTTGAAGACTAGCTTGTAAAGCAGAATTATTAGTAGATATAGCATTTGAAGAGGTAGTTAAATTTCTGGAAGCATTGTTTTGAGTCGAGGGATTGTTAGAAAGATTATTTGAAGAAGTATCGACTGAAAAACAAGTGCCGACGGTAGTGTTACAGTAAATTTGAAAATTATAACCAGTGGTGGCTTTATAATTATTACATTCCGTATTGGAAATACAAGGGATACTTAAGTTTGTATCGGCACTAACTAAAAAAATGGAGACCAATATAAAAACTAGGGAGAACAATAATAAAGCCATAATTTTAAATGAACTAGACCTTAAATTTAGTTTTAACAGCATGTTCCTCTCTTTTCTTGATTTTAACGGATTTGTCTTTTTTATAGATAGTAAAGTTTAAGGGTTTATATAGTTTTTTCATTTATAGCTGTAATTATAGTACTCGGAATGGTTGAAATGAGATAAACGACGTTTTACTGGCTTCTTTTTGATTGGTAAAATAAAAAGATCTTTACCGGAATGCAAGGTATTAAAATGAGGAAAGTCTTCCATCAAATGAAAATTACTAATTTCGACGCTGGCAAAATCCAAACAAGATTCGAAATTACTTAAATTTACTCTTTCAATTGGTTTTATCATTTGGCCACACCTCGTTTTTTATTTAGTTTGTTTTATTTTTTTTTGTTTATTTTTTATTTAGTCGATAATAATTAATTGTAGATTAATCTAACCTGTCGTTAAATTAAAGACTACAGCGAAACTTTTCTGCAGTTCTTTTTCTTTGACAATAATCAGATGTTCGGAATGGCAAATCATGGAATCCACTATACTCAAGCCGTTAGCAGCCAATTCATTGGAAAGCAGAGCAAAGACACCAGGAATTTTAGTGATGTCGACGTTGTATAAAATGGTGATTTCTCCCAAATCTTTTTCGATGTTGACTATGTCAGCTTTGGGAAAGAGGGCTGAGATATCCACTAAATTTCTTTCATCGATGATAATTTTGATGTACTTATTTACTTCAAATATCCTGAGTGTATCTCCGCCTTGAAAATCAATCTTTGGATAGAGGTCAGCCAGTTTCTTTCTGACTTGGTCTGTTTTCTTTAGTAAGAGTGAAGCTAGCTTAGTGCGGCTGAGCACTTTTGATTTTTTGAGCAGAGCATAAACTTCAGGAAGATGGTCTTTCTCTTTGATTTCAAGATGATAACGTCGAATAGCACTGATTACAGCGTTAAGCGAGCAATTCCAATTTAGTTCTGTAATTATTTTATGAGCTAACGCTCGCACGTTGATAAGATCGTCGTTAAGATCTTTCTTGATGGTAAGATGGTTGTCTAAGTAACGCCAAACTTCACGGTTAATGTTTTTCATGTGCTAGTATTTGTTTAAGTTAAATTTTAGTTTAGGGTCAAACATGATTGTTTAATATATACTCGACCGCAAATATTTTTTAAAACTTGTTGCAGCCTCGTGATACTAAACCTTATTGAATAGTTTTAAATTCTACTTACAGTTTAGTATATTTCAAAAACTAGTTAAATATTTCATTCTTTATAAATCTAACTAAGATTTGTCATAGTGTTTATATAGAAGATGGTTCGTAGAAGTTAAGTTAGAGGTGATGAGAGAGAAAAAGAGAAAATTAATAGATATGAGGAAAATAAAATGGGCTGCTGCACAACAAAAAATAATACTGGTTTCAAAAAAGAATTAGAAGCCCTAGTAGAAAAAAATGATACACTTTGCAAAAATCTTGGTTCAGGAGCTATAGACCAGCTCGAAGAATTACTAGAGAGGCAAACCAAATTAGAGATAATAGATCATTATGGCTGTCCTTTGCTTAAACCACTGAAAGTTAGCTTGTTATACAATCTAGGCTGTGCATATGAGCGGACTTCAGGAAATTTAAATCAAGTACTAAAAATTTATGAAATGGTAATCACTCTTGATCCACAGCATGACAAAGCTTGGTATAATCTTGGAACAAACCTTATCAAATTGGGAAAATATGATGAAGCTGAAAAAAAACTGCAGCAAGCCACTAAATTGAAACCGTATGATCCTGATTACGCTCGAAATTATGCTCATGTAAAGCTAGTGCTGTCAGGAGATGGACGTTTGCGCTTAGAAGATGCTTTGAGGTATAGGACAGTAAAGTAAAGTTTTTATAGAAGACTTGGTTTTATAACCACAATGGAAAGAGCAATTCATGACAGAAATATTTTAGATAAATTTGCTAGAGAATTTTGTCAGATTACAGAAAAACATTGTAAGTACATTGTGGTATCTGGTTTTTTGGCTATCTCCTCCGGACGAACCAGGGGAACAGAAGATATAGATATGATTATTGAAGTGATGGATTTCGAACGATTTAAGCTACTTTTTGAAGAGCTGACGCACAATAATTTTATTTGTATGCAGTCAGAAAGAGTAGAAGAGGTATACGAGTATTTAAAAGAAAAGTTGTCCGTGCGCTTTACGTGGAAAAACAAACCCCTTCCAGAGATGGAAGTTAAGTTTACAAAAGATCTATTAGACAAATATCAGTTGGAAAACAGAGTGAAATTAAAGTTAACAGGATTAGATATATGGTTCAGCAATGTAAACATAAATGTAGCTTTTAAAGAAGAGCTATTAAAAAGTCCAAAAGATTTAGAAGATGCAAAGCACTTAATAGTTGTTTATTCAGAAATGATTGATGAAGAGGAGATTAGAATGGTTAAAAAATTGATAAATAGATTTAGGCTATGAAACAAAAAAAAGAAAACATAAAAATGGACAATTTAAAAACTGGTAGAGACAGCCACATGGAGCAGGTAGAAAGATGGGCGCATTTTGTGAAGGAAAATCCAGATAAATGGAAACCAATCCATACAGAATTTATTAATGCAATATTTGAGAAACACGAGCAATTCATGGCTAGAATGTTAAAGATGCCTGGCGGAAAAGAGAAACTGATTAAACTGTACGATATCAAGAACATAAATGGTTATAGTTGGGCGAAGTAACTAATAATTTCAATAAACACAATAACTACAAAAGTTTAAATAAATTATAGTTTTGAGAGAAAAACAGTTACAAAAATAAATAACTACAAAGGTGAAATAAAATGCTTGACTTAAATTATATAAGAGAACATCCAGAAATTGTGAAATCATCAGAAAAAAGAAGACGCCACGATCCTGCTATTGTTGATAAAGTATTAAATCTAGATTTAGAATGGAAAAAAGAATTAAAATTGATGGAAGAGCTAAAGCACAAACGTAATGTTGTATCAGAGGAGATTAATCAGGCTAAGAAGCAGAAAAATGAAACTCTTGCAGTTGAGAAAATAACAGAAATGCGCACCGTAGCCGAGAATATAAAGAAAACAGAAGAAAAAGTAAATTCATTTCTGATTGAACGTAACGCCACCATAAAAACTATTGGAAATATATTAGATAAAACCGTGCCAGAAGGCAATGATGAAAATGAAAACAAAGAATTAAGAAAAGTTGGAAAAATACCTAAATTTAATTTTCCCATCAAAGACCACATCGAATTAGGATTAGAATTAGATTTAATAGATTTAGAAACAGCTGCTAAAAATTCAGGAGCAAGATTTTATTACCTTAAAAATGAAGCTGTGCTTTTAAGTCAAGCACTGCAACGCTTTGCTATTGACCGTCTGCTAAAGAAGGGTTATACCGTAATTCAAACACCTTATATGCTTAACAAAGCCGCTTTAGAAGGGGGAGTTAATCTTTCAGAGTTCCAAGATACTATTTACAAGATTGAAAATGAAGATTTATACTTAATAGGTACATCAGAACACCCCTTAGTTGCACTTAAAAAAGACCAAACTTTAGAAGAAAAAGAATTACCATTTAAAATTTGCGGAGTCAGCGCTTGTTTTAGAAAAGAATTAGGCGCGCATGGACGAGATACTAAGGGTATTTTTAGAGTTCATCAATTTAACAAAATAGAACAAATAGTTTATTGCAAACCAGAAGATTCAGAAAAATTCTTCCAAGAAATGGAACGCAATTCTGAAGAGATGTTTAAAGAATTAGGATTACCATTTAGAGTTGTTGCTATTTGTACTGGAGATATAGGCAATAAACAAGCTTTGCAGTACGATATTGAAGCCTGGTTCCCTGGACAAAATGAAAAAAAAGGCTTCTATCGCGAAGTCACTTCCTGCAGTAATTGTAAAGATTATCAATCCGTTACTTTGAACACTAAATTCCTTCGTAAAGAGGGAAATAAAGAGTATGTCCATATCTTGAATAATACTGCTTTGACTGACACACGCCCTATTATTGCCATTTTAGAAAACTTTCAGACCGCCAAAGGCACAGTAAAGATTCCTAAAGCTTTATGGCCATATATGAGCGGAATTAAAGAAATTAAGAAGAAAGATGCTCTAAATAAAGATAAGGACAAAGATAATGATAAAGCTAAGACTAATAAGATAATTAAGGCTAAATCTACAGGTAAGGCTAAAAAGAAGAAATAATAAGAGAGCCAAAATCTTTATAAATAACGCCCTAAACCAAGAAAACAGTGAGTTTATACCTGAAATTAAGATAAGACGATAGGGATAAGAGCGATAATTAATAATAAAACAATAGAACATAACTTAGGAGAACAAAAATGGGAAGAATTAAAACTACGCCAATCAAGAGAAAAACTAAAGAATTGTATAATAAGTATGGTGATAAGTTTACGGGCGATTTTGAGCAGAATAAAAAAATTATTCCTCAGTACGCCGATATCGCCAGCAAAAAGATTAAAAACATAATCACCGGATATATTACTCGTTTAAAAAGAAAAGAGTAATTGAAAAAAAAGTAATAAATATAGTTAAATTGAACTAGTAAAAAAAATAGTATTTTAGTTCAAGAGTCTGTTTTAGTAGCCTGTTGTGAATTAGTTGTTTAGTCGGTTGTTGACAAGTTCAAGTGAACATTGAAAAAGAGCAGGAGGCAGAAAATGGGCGACAAGGATAGAAATTCTGTATTCATCGGCGAGAAGCCTTTTATGAATTATGTTACTGGTGTAGTAATGCAATTCACGACTAAAGGCTCCAGCGAAGTGATAATTAAAGCACGTGGAAAATTTATTTCTCGAGCGGTAGATGTAGCGGAAGTAGCTAGAAAACGCTTCTTGGAAAATAGCGTCGACGTGAAAAAGATAGATATTGGCAGCGAGGAATTTCAAAGCAAAGAAGGAAAACAAGTGAGAGTTAGTAATATTGAGATTACGCTGGGAAAGAAGTTAGTTTAAATTTTATTCAGTCGGACAAACTATGGAATGCTACAAATGCGAAAAAGCTAATTTTATTAAAAAGAAAGTTGATTTCATACAATTAGGTGTATCCCTTGGTAAATTTGATGCTTTAGTCTGTCCTCTTTGTGATGAAACTATCTTTGAAGGTCAGCAAGCAAATTGAAATAAAAGCAAAAGAAGCAGGAATATGGGGCTTAGCGAGAAAAACACGCATTGGTACTTCAGGTTCTTCGTTATAGTAAAGGACACAAATTATCGATTAAAATAGTTGTGTCCTTTAGATATAATGGCAGCGACTAACTATTTGATTATTTATGTCCGCCATTATAGATGTAAAAGTTCCAAAGATAATTAGTAACGAACATAATTTTAGTTCTAATTAATCATCGTTAATAATTATAAAAAACATAACTATTTGAATTATTAATTGTGTTTTTTAGTGATTGCCGATATTTTGAAACTTAAGAAAGGACAGGAAGTAATCATCGAGCCCATGGAAAAAAATAAAATAGAGATTACTGTGGTTTAGATTAAATTCTTAGATAGAGTCAGTTATTAATAATAGAGATTATAATCTGACCTATAACCTAACAATTATTTTTTAGATTTTATTTTTCCATAAATAAAACCAACTAACGATCCTATTCCAAAAACTGCAAATATTACTACGAATAATTCAAAATATGAAGTGCTGGTAAAAGGTAAGTAAATTAATGAACTAAAATAAAATGTAACAATCTCCAACCTTGTACAAGTTTTTACTGGACCAGGAGTGGTACCTCCAGTGCATCCGAATTCAGCAATTAATGTCATTAATAGTGCATATAGAACTACCAGTAAAATTAAACTGATAATTCCACCTTTCAACCAATAGGGTATGATTTCCACGAATGTTTAAATGTTTTCATATAACGGATGAAATTGTTGTTCTTATTAAACATTTCTATGCCTTCGTAATCTCCAATATTTTTCTGAGATAATAAATATTAATTCTATTTGTTTCTTCACTACTTAAGTAAATTTCTAAGAAGCAATTTGGTCAGCTACTGTTGGTACGATAGTAGCACTGCTCGGTACATTTTCAAGACAAGTTCTTTCTCCTTCAACGGCTATAATATCATTTATGCTTATTTCTTTATCGGGAACTGCTCTTTGATTATCAGTAGCATCGAATAATT
>JACPCC010000068.1 GCA_016179995.1 Candidatus Woesearchaeota archaeon
TAAAAGATATAGTACAGTTAAGGAAGAGCAGAAGGAGATGTTCACTGATGTATTAAAAGCGCAAGGACCATATAGTGAGGTTTTCCCAACAGATGATACTTTTACAAAAGAAATTCCCACTACTGAAATCCTGCCCGTTACAAAAGAAAAATTTTCGGATAACAATGATAAAGATTATTTAGATTTGACTAAAACAGAACAAAAAGAAACAGAACTAAGAACAACAAAACAAACAGCAACAAAACAAGTTCTTACAACTAAAAAGAATGTACGAAAATACTTCTCTCCGGGAAAATATGTAGCCAGTAAATCGGGAAATACTTATCATGAAGCAAAGTGCGAGTGGGCGAAGAGAATTAAATCTTATCGGCAAGTGTGGTTAGAAAGTAAAGAAATTGCCTGGGAAAAAGGTTTTAAAGCACACAAGTGTGTGAATTGAATGAATTCTAGCTTATATAGAGAAAGCAAGAAATAATTTAACATCTTCTTCTTGCTTTCTAATATAGAGAGGTTTGAACAAATTAGATAGGTTATTCAAACCCCTCTATAGTTCGTGCAAATATTTGTTCGAATATTTATTGCAGTCACTATATATTAAAATGTCCTAGAATCCGAACATTGAATTTCTATGAAGTTTTAGTATATTTTGATAAAGATGAATCGATTTTGGTTGCAATAACCGATGGGCACATACATTGTTACTACACTAAAATAACGAAAGATTTATAAAGAATAAGCATTTAGAAAGTACAAAATGTATTCGCAGGATTATCAGTTAAATATCATCAATGACGCTGCATCCTTAGTGATGGGACTCTATAAGGTGCTATGGATGCCAAAGGAATCACCCAAGATACAGACTCATTAATTTACACAGGACTAGCAACTTCTTTGTTAAGGGGAGTTGTGGGAATTAGAGCAGCTAAAATTCATAATAGAGACCCTTATTTTAATATTGATAGTCTTAATGTAGGGAAAAAAATATCTCCTATTACAGAAGGGATTAAACAAAGCAGCGTTGGAGCAGTAATTAGCGCCCTTGAAATAACAGTAGGATATGCTGTTGGATGGTCATTAGCAAAAATTATTTAAGTAATATTTGTAAGATTATTAAATCAGATTATTCTTTATTCTCATTCTTCCAATAATAAAAGACCAATCCAATTACTGCAATAGTAATACAAGAATCAGCAATATTAAAAGCTGGCCAAAAGCTGAAATCTAGGAAATCAATTACATAACTGCGAAAAATTCTATCAAGCATATTTCCCACAATACCACCTAATAATAGAGCGGAAAAGAACTGTGGACCTTTTTGCACTGGAATCTTAGGATAGTAATAGAGCAAACCTAAAGCAGCAATAAATGATACTATTCCTAAAATAAATGATTGGTTTTGCAGTATTCCAAAACCGGCACCGGTATTCTTAACCAGATGTAAGCTGAAAAAGCCTAAAGACCATTGAGGTTGAAAGGTTAAAATTAAATATTTAGTTAATTGGTCGAATAAAATAACTACTACAGAAACTGACAGAAAGAAATAAACTAGTTTCTTAACCATAAGTTTACCATAAACGCTCTTTTTTCTCGGCCGGACGCTCTATTTGATTCAACCGTTGATCGATATTAGTGAGCATAGCTTTGATAGTGTCTAACTTGCTATTAAGTAATTCTAGGTCGCGATTGGAGGTAAATGCTGCAGAGCCAGGAGCCGAGAAGTTTGATAAGGAAAGAGAACTAGAGCTTTTCTGAATTGTTTGCGGTGCTCCAAAAATACTAGGCGGTTCTTCAAATGGCAGTGGTTTAGAAACATTTGATAAATCTGAAGCAAAGGCAGATTTTTCTGGACCTAAAGAATGTTCTTCTGGCATTGGTCCAAAGAGGTCTTTTCCACTAGAACCAGACATTTCTTTCTCAGTTAAATGGTCAAAATCGAACTCATCCTTCTTCCAAAAAGCTAATTTGTCAAATATACCCATAAGAGAAGGATTATGGAAGAGGATTTAAATCTTTTTGTGTAAAGAAAGAAAAGGTAGTTAAAGAAAGTAGTTAAAGAAGGTATTTAGAAAAATTAGTTAAAATAGTTAAAAAAAATCTACTCTCCCTTCCCTTCCAGGACCACAAAAGCATAATTTTTAAAGTAACGATCAATTACTCGACGAATATCGTTTACTGTTACGCTCTTGATTAAATGAATGAATTGATTTAATTGATGAGCATCTTTGGCTTGTTCCCAGAACAATAATTGATCGGCCATTTTCTGCGAATCTTCTAAGTCAAGGTAATATTCTCCTTCAATTGCTTCCTGGGCCTCTTTAAGTTCGGCAGGAGATAATCCTTTTAAACGTTGAATTTCTTTTAAAATCAATTCTTTAGTTTGTATTAAATTCTTCTTATCAATACAAGCATAAGCGGCAAAGTAGCCATAACTAATCTCCGCAACATGTTGTGTTCCAACATCATAAGCCAAGCCTTTTTTACTACGTATTTCTGTAAAGAGACGACTACTCTGACCGCGACCCAAAATGGTGTTTATTACCTCTAAAGCATAAGCGTCACGATTATTTTTTTTGACCGTCTTAAAGCCCAAAACTAAGTAAGTATTGGCTACTTCTTTCTTTTCACGAGCGGCTAGATTACTCTTCATAGCTTGTTCTAGAGGGTTATTCTTAGAGAGAGATTTTTGCTTTGGCTGGGAAAATTGTTTTTTAATGACTTTTTTCCAGCCTTTTACTTCACCAACAACGGAAATAATCATGTTAGATGGATGATAATGTTTCTGGAAATATTGCAATGTATTTTGCCTAGTAAGATTTTTGATACATTCTTTACTGCCATAGGTAGGATAGCGGCAAGGATGTTTATTAAACAAAGTTTTTTGCAGCAAAATCCATTGGTAAAACCTTGGCTCATCAGTAACCATTTCTATTTCTTTAAGAACAATTTTTTTCTCTCTCTCAATATCTTCTTCCCTCAATAGTGGATTTTGCAGTACATCAGCTAAAACTTCTACGGCTTTTTGAAAATGTTTCTTTAAGACATAAGCATAAAAGCAGGTTCTTTCATTAGAAGTATAAGCATTTATATCGCCGCCTACTTTCTCTATTTCTAAAGATATCGATCTATTATCTGGCCTATTGATTGTGCCTTCAAAGAGTATATGCTCTAAAAAATGGGATAAACCTCTTTCTTCAGGTTTTTCATCATCACTACCTGTCTTAATTAGTACCTGAACTACTACGGAATGACCTTTTTTAGGCTCATAAATGACCGTTAGACCATTATCTAGTACCTCTTTTTGCATGAGAAAAGCTTATTTTTAGGGTTTATAATTGTTTCGCGGGGGTTTTCTGATGCGTCTTTTCATAAAGTTTATAATTAAAAGAGTACTATTTTTAAGTTATGATAAAAAATACGATTACCCGTGAAGAATTTAAGAAAGATTTGTTGAGTATTATATTCAATATAGATGAAAGAATATATCTGGGATTATTACAACAATCAAAACCTTATGAACATCTCGATTCTTTAGATATCACAGAAATGACTGCTGGAATTGAAGAGAAATATGGATTAGAAATACCTGAACAGAGTATAGAAAATGCTTATGCTAATAAAAAAGTCAATTTTGAAGGATTTGTTTCTTCTTGGTATGATATTTATATGAGAGGATACGAACAAAAAGTAAACAGATTGCTTAAAAACATTTAATAACTTCTTTTGTTTCTTATACTTTTATGAGTTTAGAAACATTTAAGTCTTATTTACTAAGTGAAAGAATAGATTTAGCTATTCTTATTTCTCCAGACAGCAATATAACTTACTTTACGAGCTTAGTCCCTACACAAGCGATTTTAACAATTAGTAAAAATAGTGCAAAATTACATCTTTCTTTGCTAGATAAAAAAACAAAAATTAAAGACATAGAAATTAAAGAGTTGAGCAAAAAATTAGAAGATAATTTAACATCATACAAAGCTAAAAAAATAGGAATAAATAAAGAAGTCTTGACCGTTAAAGATTACGAAAAATTAAACGAAATATTTCCCAAAGCTTCTTTTGTGGATATAAAGAGCAAGTTAAGCGAATTACGAAGTAGAAAAAGCGAAGAAAATCTTGAGAAAATAACAAAAGCATGTAGAATAACGACCACAGCATTTAATCTTCTGATACAAGAGTTGACAAAAGGAAATCTTAAAACTGAACAAGAAGTTGCATTTTATCTCGAGAAAGAGATTAAAAACAGAGGTGCAGAATTGGCTTTCCCGACCATTGTAGGAACGGGCAGAAATTCAGCAGTTCCACACCACATAACTTCTACAGCTAAACTGCAAAAAGGCTTTTTACAGCTGGATTTTGGAGCTAAATGGCAGAATTATTGTTCTGATATGAGCCGTGTATTGTATCTCGGAAAACCGAATAAAGAAGAACTAAAAATATACCAATTGTTATTAGGAGTGCAAGAAAGAGCGATAGAACAAGTAAGGGCTGAAAAACCATATAAAGAGATAGATACAAAAGTTAGAAAGCAGTTAGGAAAATACGCCAAATATTTTATTCATGGTTTAGGTCATGGTGTGGGAATTGATATTCACGAAGCACCGGTTTATTCCCAAGATAGAATTCAAAGCGGTCAGATATTTACCATAGAACCGGGAATTTATCTGCCAAATAAATTTGGTCTAAGAATTGAAGATACGCTTTATTTTGATGGAATTAAAACGACTAATTTAACGAATTCTGCTACTAAAAGTTTAAAAACCATTCGTAGACCCTGAGTTTTCATGGGAAGAATATTAATGGTCGATGCAGCGGAAAATTACCGTCAGATGATGAAAAAAAGTATAATAATAGTGTTTGTGCTGTTTCTATTGATGATGCTAATAAAAAAATAAACGCTCTGAAACAGGGAACAGATCTTTCTGTTGTAGTTATGGAAATTACTGGAATAACGACAAAGGGTTATTCTATTTCTGACTTTGTTAACGACATGAGGAAAAGACAAGAACAATATCTGCCTTTTGTAGCATTTACTAATGCTTCCATGTTAGAAGCAATTAATAAAACACGTAAACTAGATTTTGACGGAGTGTTTAGCAAGAGATGTTATATACAAATGTTTGACACTTTGAAATTATTGCTCTCTAATCCAGAATATTATGGAAATGAGAAAAAGATAGTATTTCACGATAGAGAAGTACAAAGAGAAAAAGACCCCAATTATAGATTAAATTATAAAATGTTTTGAATAATTAAAGAAAATCATGAAAAGTGGCTATCCCAAACCACATCCATAGAAGCAGCGGCGTCTGGAACCCCAAAAATGCCCGGCATTTTTCAGGGAATTGTGGGGATTTACGCCACTTCGCAAGAAAATAGAATATTTTCTGCGCACCAAAAATGTCGCTACGTTTTTCAGTGTTCTAATCACGGATTTTCTAAAATAAAAAACCAATGTGGTTTTTTGTTCAGAAAACGATTGTTGTTTTCTGAAATCAAATATAGCGAAATCTCCAGTAGTATTACATGCATTCATCTCCAAAGATGAATCTTGGAGATTTCTGCTTATTTGATTTAATTTAATTTAATTTAATCTAATCTCAATTTACAAACAAGGTTTGAACAACGAATGTGAGCTAGCCGTTCATTTTGTGTTTCAACCGGCTGTGGACAGTAAAGTTATGATCCTACCCAAAATAAGTTATGCCACACTGTTGTGAGACCATAGGCCATATCTACTCTTTCTTCTCTTTTCTGGGCAAATTTCCACCCCGTTCTTTTCTTGTCTTCAGAAAAACCACTTTATGATTGATTTCTCTGAACATACTCTCTAAGAAATGCTTTTGTATCCTCGACAAAAGCATAAATCATTTTACACCATTCCCCGACACCTAAAGAATCAATATTCTTTTTTGGGATCATATACATTTTTACATTGCCAAGAGCCTCTTGGCAAATATTAACATAGGACTCTCCACTATAATATCTATCTAACCTCAATGAATTGACTTTAATTCTAAATCTTTTAGCTAAACTTAAAGCTCTCTCAAAAGCTTCTTTTTCGCTTTTGAAGCTCGTTCCATACCCAATATACATTCGCTCTTTAATATCTATGAGAGCGAAAGAATAGACAAACTTTACTGTCCCAGATACTTCTTTTGCTTTATCTTTGAGTTTCTGAGCACTTGTTGCATAATGCTGTGAAACAAGTAAAGCATGCCCCGTTCCATCACCACCACAATCAGCTTCTTTAATCCCTTTCTTTTTCAGTAATAGAGAATGGAGATTAAAGATAGCGAGGCGTACCGCCTCGTCCGAATAAAGTCTTTCTATCGTCTTATAGCTGACATCAATACTCGTGAGCAAAGAAAACATCACAACCATCCATTCCATCATTCGATTACTTTTACCGCAAAAGTGCTTCAAGAGAAGCACAAGCACTTTTTGTTTTAAAGTGAGCTTTGGATCATTGCCCCTATTCTCCCCAGTTTCAATCTTTATTGTAGAAACTGCTTCTTCAACAAGTGGTTCAAGATTGTGAAAAGCAATTTTTGCTCTTCGAGCAAATTGTTGTTCATATGTTCTCCAGTCTCGTTCTTGAGCCGGATGTTCTTTTTTGTATTCTTCAATAATCTCGTCAAGACGTGCTACAGCAAGCCTTACTTTTTTACTTCTTTTTGTCATAAGTAAAAAGGAATACCGCAAAGTTTATATAGTTATCTATAGATAACTCCAAGATATGGTAAGAAAAATTGAATTGAAGAACGAACGATTGACGTTAACGGATGAGAAAGTAGAAGGCTTTTTGGAAAGAATAGTTACACCAATTGGTACATCAGCTAAAGCTGACGTACCCAGAAGATTTTTAGGAAGGAGAGCGTATGTGATTATTCTTAAAAGTTAGAATGGAGTTTTACTGTCCCACAGCCGTTTCAACTGTACAATTTCATAATGTGTTCCTAACTAAATAGCACATATTTTGAAATTGATTTTTGATTGTGGAAATTTTCAAAAATATAGACCAAT
>JACPCC010000069.1 GCA_016179995.1 Candidatus Woesearchaeota archaeon
CAAAATCAATATGCTTTAAAAGTTATACCTTCCGCGCCAAAAAGTAAGCCTCTTTTATTCTCTTTTTTGGTACGTCCAAATTTACCTCCAGCAGAGATAGGCTTGGGTACGGCTGGTGGTGCTTCTTTATATTACGTGCCGAATGTAGGAACACCCACAGTAAATCCTGATGCAATTCCTACTTCTGGTGGAGTCGCTGGACTTTGTGTATACAATCTTGGCAATTCTATTAATGATCTCATTATCAATAGTATTTCACCGGGAGCTATAACTTTGGAAAATCCTCCTATCACCTGGACTTCAGGTGGCGTAGGAACAACCTCAGTACCTGTTCCACCGACTGTTAAGTTAAAAGTAATTAATGACTTGACTGGATCTAATGAAGTAGTTGGGATGATGTTGGCTCCAAGTGGTCAGTGGAATACTGCGTCCAGAGAAAATTTTTTATGTACCGATACGACTTTAGAAACAATTCCTGTTGCTGGTCAGAGGGAGTTTACGATACCTGATAGTTATATTACAACTAACGATTTTGGAGAAGAGGTAACTAACTATGACTTAAGTATAATTGTTGGTAGAAAGGAGACGGCAGGATCCCTTGGTTTTTCAAGCTTTTCTGATTGGGATTCTTTTTGTTTAAATTTGGCTGAGTTGTCTACAGGTCCAGGTGTAACTCCAGACATGATAAGTGATTTTTATATTACCTGCTCTAAACAGTATTGTAATGGCTACATGGCCAGCCCCCACTATGTTTACTCCGATTGTCCTTCTATGCCGCGAGATGGTGATAATTATTATGAGGCCCAGAAATCTTTTGAATTATCAGTTGATGGGCATTGTCAAGGGCTTACTCTTGTCATTCAGTTAAGCAAATTACTGCCTGACGGGAACAGCTTAAATGCCGAGTCACCAATGTGTAGATTGTATGCTCCTTCATGATACTTTTGTTTAACTGTCATTTTCTTTGCTATACTAGGAAAGATTTAAATAATGGAGTCATTTTTAAGTAGTAATATGGTCTTGGAAAAAATAGTCTCTGGATCCAGCAGTACTCAAAAGAGTCTCTGCCGTCTTGCTCAGTATGCATTGTTAGGGAGTACTTTGCTTATGGGAGGCACACTTGGTTGTACTGATCCGCAACGCTTAGATTCAAGTGATACTGTTGAAGATAGTGATACTGCCTCAGACAATTCTCTTTCTAATAGTATTGCTTACTTTTTGTCGGATAGTACTTCTGCAGAATTGGTGATTGCGGATGAAGATGGTTCCGAAGTACGAAGCTTTAGTTTTCCCTGGGAAGTCAACGCTTATGCAGCTCCATGTTGGACACCAGATGGGAAAAAAATTATTGTTTCTCCATCAGATTCGGCAAATGGTGGGTTATTTACACTAGATATATCATCTGGAAGGGTAGACGCATTAGTTCAATCTGCAGATGTATATTATAGTTCTCCAAAAGTAGCTTTGAATGGTGGTATTGCTGTTCAAGTTTCTCAGGTTCGAAGTGAGGATTTAGGGCCAGCAGAAATTGTTGTAGTTCGTGGTACAACAGTGGAAAGGGTTACTCATAATCTTGTTCAGGACTATTCTCCTGCCTGGACCCCGGAAGGACGTTTGTTATATGTGTCCAGTAGTGCGCATCGCAGTACGGTGTACAGTTATGATGGTGAGCAGTCTACAGAAGTTCGGATAGGCGAATCATATATCTATAAGCTTGCTCCATCTCCAGATGGCTCCCTCTTGGCAATTTTGGGTGGTGCTTTTGGTGAAACCAGCTTATATCAGGTACCAGCAACTGGCGGAGCGGCAGAAATATTGGCACCCATCAATGGAAGAAACCTTCAATGGGCACCTAATGGAAGATATATAGTCTTTGATACTGGCGTAACCTCGCTTACTCACTCGCTGTACCGTTGGGATGTCACCGAGAAGCAGCTCGTTCGCCTAGCGGCGGAAGGAAATGGCTCTCCTGCTGTTCGTCGTGATTCAGAATATATAGTGTTCCGCTCCAATCGTACAGGAGATCCAAACCTCTTCAAAATGCGTTGGGATGGAACAGAAGTGCAGCCGTTGACATCCCAAGTAGAGCCTTTTTGGGTTAGTCCCGCAGAATGGGAAGGATTTTGTAGATAAAGTTTGATTAATATTATTTCCGTATTTTCCTCTTTTACATTTTTCTTTACTTAACTTTTTAAATAAAGACTATATTCTAATAAAAATACATGCTGTAAAGCAGTATCTTGCTGAGATAGCACAAATTATAATTGATTCGTGCCGGAGTTAATAAACTCTTTAATCTCGGAACCGGAGGAAAAAATGACAGAATTTAAAGCAGTGCTCTCAACCAAAGACGGAAAGAGCTACCAAAAAGAATTGAAAAGTCCCGAAGCGGACAATTTGTTAAAGAAAAGAATCGGAGAAACTATTTCTGGAAATGAATTAGGTTTTCCTGGATATGAATTCTTAATTACTGGCGGAAGCGACAAATGTGGTTTTCCTATGCGTAAAGGTATACAATTACCGAGAAAGAAAGTTCTTATTGGTAAAAGCGTCGGTTTTAGCGGCTTAAACCGTGTTGGCTATAAACAATCTGGCTTATTTCAAAGAAGAACCGTCTGCGGTGAAATGGTAACTAAAATTATTCATCAAGTTAATCTAAAAGTCTTGAAAGAAGGCGCAGAAACTTTAGGCCCAGCAGCAACTGAAGAAAAAACAGCACCTGCTGAACAATAAGTGTTTTGTGTTCTATATTTGTATTTTTTTTAATTAATATTCTTTATGACTTTACAAACTCTACATTCTCAAGATCTTCAAAACCACCATCTCCCGTCAAAAAAATTAATCCACGCTCTTTAGCAAAAGCATATCCCAAACAATCAGCATAAGAGAGATTTCTTTTTTTGTACTTTTGTTTCAATTTCAATGCATTTAAAGTAATTGTCCAATCAAAGTTTTCAACACAATCTTTAAAGATATTATATATCTTCTTTGCTTTTTCTTCACCATGGTCCAAAAAAGTAGAATAGGCTACCTCAACTAAGTTCAGCCAAGTAATAATTACTGCTTTTTCACTATACTTAAAATACTTGGGATTGCCTTTTATTATTTCTATAAGTGCATAACTATCAAAAAAGTATTCGCTCATTCCCAACCTTTCTTCATATCTTTCTTAATCTCTTCAGTCGGTCTTTTCCAGTCTGAAAGAAGTCCGAAGAACTCTTTAACTTTAGGTCTTCTATGAAATATTACTGTGATAGTTTCATTTTCAGCAATTCCCTCTTCTTGGACAATTTCTGTAGGTATAACTATCCCTAAAGAATTACCCCACTTTCTGGCAATACATTCCGTTTCACTCATATTATATTTGATTATATTAAGTTATATTTAAATATTTCGGAGCTCTTAGTATTTTTATTTGTTTTGAGGAAACAACAAGTTTTTATACTTCTTTTCTTTTATTTCTTATATTATGGACTTAAAACAAAGTTTTGCTGACTTTAATCAGAATGTAAATGATTTCTTTAATTTTATAGCTGATAAACTAAAGAATTATAAAAACCTAAGTATAGGCGAGCAGATAGCTTACCCTGCTGTTGGTTTAGGATTGATATTGATATTGGTTTCTTTGGTGATGTTTATCTTAAGTTAAAAGAATATTAAATTTTCTTATTTAGTTTAATTAAACTGCTGTCATTCTTAAGTTTATTAATTTTTGAAATGTTCAGAGGGGTGTTTTTAGATCCAAGATAAATTATACTCTCTCGATTATATCCTTCGTTTAAGTTTTTATAATCTCCTACTCCAATTTCATTAGTAATTATGTTATCTATTTCCGGTGTTCCAACTCCCCTTACAATGTTACTCAAAGAATTATCATATCTACTTGGTTCTTCAACTCTAACAGGTTCATTACGACGACTCATCTCTATTTGATATTCCTCTGGGGACAATAATTCATGATCCCACATGGCATTTTTTAATCTAACTAATCTTTCACTTATGGTATAGCTTTCACTTACAGAATATCTATTTTCTTGTCTTTCAGATGGTTCTGTTTTCCTTTCTCTAACTTTTTCTTTTACTCTCTCCAATATCTGATACGGGCTTAAACTAACATCAGCAACTTCTTCCAATGTGCCTTTAATATCTGTACCTACAGCTTGATATGTTTCTAATAGAGCATTAGCAATGTTCTTAGGAGCATAATGCCTTTCGATTTGGCCTTGGTAATCGTTACGATGTCCTAATTTCAGGATGCCGTATCCTATTGGTGAGACTACTAAGCTTACAATTACATCACTCAAATCTACTGAAGGCATACTCGCCCATAAACTTCCTGCTATAATTGCTATGCTACCATTCAATAAATTTTGTTTAGAAGCTCTAAAATCTCTTTCATCTGGTGCTTTAGTGTCAGAAGCCATCTTTCCATTATATCTTACATGATCATTCTCTTCTGAATTTTTGTAATCAAATCTAAATCCCTCATCTTCTAAAGTAGCGGCTAGAGCTAAACTTCTTTTATCTAAACTATGGCTATCTGCGGTTATCCTTTCTTCTAAATCTTTCAATTCTCCTTTCTTTGCTTTTTTCAAATTAACTGTATATTTCTCTTTATCAAATCCAGTAAAAGTTGCTTTGCTTTTGGTTTTCAAAATATGGAATGTTTCATTCAATGTTTCTGCTGAAACTCCTTGTTTTTGTGCGTAAGCTAATAATTCATGACAGTTTTCTACAAATAGATCTACATTTCTTCTTTGAAACTCCTCACCAGTAGAATTACCTTCAAAATTAGTGCCGATGCTTCTACCTGTTATTGTCTCAGACATTTGTCTTAGTTCTGATAAATTAAATCCCAAAGCTCTGTAACTACTCTTAAAATTATTGGTAAATCTTAATATCTCTGGGATTTCTTTTTCTTCTTTCAATAATCTAATAGTTTCTTTTACCATCATTTTTTGATCAGCATTCAGATCTTTCTCAGAAGTCAAATAATCTTGTATTCTCTCAATTTTATGACTATCTCTAAATGGACCCTTTAAGTAAGTAGTTAAAATTTTATGAGTAGAATGAATTCGTGACAAATGTTCTTTCCCTTGATAAGTTCCAGCAGTTTTTTCTTCTAGAGCATCCTGGGGTATAATAGTTATATCTGAGATTTCTTCCTTTTTAACTTCTGGTCCATAGCGCAAGTGTATTTCTACTTCTGCCAATTTTTCTCTCAATTCAATCGCAGTTTTCGCTCTTTCATTATAATCTTCTTTAGTCATGCTATCTACTATTTTAGTTATCGAAGAAGCAAATCTAGCACTTCCCGTTCTCTCAATTATTTTTTTCTCTAATTTTGTAAAGTCTAAATTATTATGCGTGGCACAAACAGCTCCCTCAACTTCTTCTCCTGCTAATAATTCATATAACATCAATCCTATTGAATAAATATCGGAATTTGGTTTAGTATTGCCATTAACTTGTTCTGGGGCCATATATTTTAAACTTCCAAAGACACTACCTTTCTCCATTAAAGTGCTGCCTAAAGTTGCTCTAATGTCACTAGTAACTCCGCCGGCATCTAAAACCCTTAATCTACCTGCATCATTCTCAATGATAATATTCTCTAATTTCAAATCACGATGGGCTTTTCCTAAGCTTTGCATATGCTCCACAAAATCTAATAATTGTTTTACCCAATAAATGCTTGAAGCTGGTTCTATTTCGGGATTAATTTTATTGGTAAATGGTTCACCATGAATAGATTCCATCACTAAGTTTTGTTGAACATGGCTTTTAGCATCAGTTGTTTCAAATAGACCGTAGACCTCTGGAAGAGCAGGATGTCCAATATCTTTTAGTTCTCGTAATTCATCATAAACTCTGGCGGCTAATTCTTTAGAACGCTGACTGCCTTTTTGACCGGTTCTAAGATATGTTTTGATAATGACTTCTGAACTAGCTATTGCTGTACCTCTATATTCGGCTAAAGAAACTTGAGCTTGCGTGCCCTCGCCAATTACTTCACCAAAGACAAAATCTTCTGCTTTAAGACCTCTAGCTAAACTGCTTAGAACACTGGTGGTTGGTTGAGATGTTGTATCTACACTGATTTCTGTTAGTGTTTCTTCTAATGCTATGGGAGCTTCATCTGTTGCTAAAGCATAATCTATCTCCTCGGTTCTTTCTTCTGTTCTTTTACGTCTTAATAAATCTTCAGTAGTTGACATTTTTTATATTTCTTCTTTAATTTTTATTTTATGATTTCTCTTTAATATTTTCTTAATCATCATATTCACAATATGGTTCTGTTAGTGCAGCTTTGATAGCTAGATAATTACCCTGTGAATCTTGACCACGAACAACGTTATGTGTTTCTAAATATTTATTTTTATGATGATATCTTAAACCTAATCCCACTGCTGCACTAATTGCATAGTATCCTCCGCTAATGACATAAAATCCCGAATTATGAAATACTACTCCAAAAAATAAAAAACCAGAAGCTGCCACACTTGGTAAAACAACAGCGGAGCCTGCAGGATCATGTTCATTAACCTCACAATCGTCTGCATCACTATACTCATTTTTTACAATCTTTCTCACCACATCTTCTGCCTTCTCTCCTTCTTTGGTTTCAGCATAAGTATAACCGGTAAATGGCTTGTTCTTGAACCATTTATTATGACCGGCAGTTTCTATCAGGATTTGTTCTCTGTCTGTTCCGGTAATGGGTCGATGAAAGTAGCTTACCGAGACCGTCCCATTTATATTAAATAAAGCAGGCACATTACCATCGTTTTCCATAGTGGAACTATATCCTAATTTGTTCATCAAAGCATAAAATTCTTTATTAACTGAAGATAATTCTGTTCTCTTTTTCTGAAGTGCAGATACTAAAATGGCTCCTTCCATTAAAATATCTGGTGAATCTCTTCTAGCGATTTCTCTTCTTAGTTCTACTTTTCTTCTTGCCAACTCCATCATTTTTTCTGCTACCTTTGGACTAACATTATAATCTCCTCTCAACAATCCTTTCTCTCTTAACATCTCTCTAACTTTACTAGCCGATTCTGGTCTTTCACTATACTCTGACCGAACAATTAATTCCAGAATTTCTTTCAAAGCTGGATTTAAATTAGCGATGGCAGGAATCTTATAATCGTTTCTGGGTGTATACCATTTAGTAAAATGATCTGGAACTTCACCTAACAACATTTCTAAAGCCATAATTCCTAATGAATACAAATCGCTTTGCGGATAGCCATCTCCAACAAATTGCTCGGGGGGCATGTATTGGCGTGTGCCTTTAGCTGTCACTTGAGTAAATGTACTATTATTTGCTTTAGCTACGCCAAAATCAATTACATAAGCTTCATTTTCAGCATCGACAAAAACATTTTCTGGTTTTATATCTCTGTGTACAATCGGAACTCTAACAGCAGGATGTTGTGCTGGATCATGTAAGTATTCTAAAATCTCTAATACAGAATCCATAACTTTAGCTACTTGTTCTTCCGGCAAGCCTTTCTTTTCTTTTAATAACTCACGTAAAGAAGTTCTGCCGTTATTATCATCTATAAACTCTCGTCTAGTTAATATGCCTCCTAATTCCGGCAATTCAACAAGACCATCATATTTAGGAATACGTGGATGATCTAAATATTGTAATACTTCTGCTTCGTGCAGTAATCTTTCAATACTTTTAGCATCTGCATCTTCTGGTGTTAAAAACTTTCCAGCGTATTGTTTTCCATCTTTTTCTAATAAATAAGTTTTTCCTTCTCCACCTTCGCCCAATTCTCTTACTAATTCTAAGCCTTCGGAGGCGATGGCTGCAGCTAATTCATCTTGTTCTTTCTGTCTTCTTCTCTGAAGACCTAGTTGTAAAGCTTGGGCGTTAACCATAATAGAGTTATCTAGTAACTATTGGGTAGTAAATTAATTGTAATTTATAAACATTTCCTAAAAAAACAGAACTATTTGGCTTTTTATTTTGGTGATTGGTGGGAGTTAAACTCAGATAAAAATTGTTAAAAACAATAAAAATTAATCAGTAATCTAGAAACACTTATTCTTTAATCATCATTTCTTATAGATTTATCTTTCCGTTATATTATGTAGTAAACATCCTGGAGCTACCCAATCTTCTTGTTTGTAAATGTCTTTTTCAATAAACTCTTCCCAATTCTTTGTTAATTGATTTATTTTTTCTTCATAAATTGGCTTTAACGGTTCATCCAAAAATTCGAATGGACAATATTTAATTATAGTAGTTCCGCCAGTCCATACTGATAGTTCTGTGAAACCAAATTCTTGATCGTTAAACGTACGTGGTGCAGCTTCTCCTAGGATATCCCCTGCTTTTACAATATCTCCATCTTTAACCACTAAATTTACCAAATGTTCCTGCCCTACGATCCATTTAGATCCTGTTGGCGCCTTGTAACTAGTCCAACCTTGAGCGATATTAACTCCCCAATCTTTGCTGTGTTCTATAAAACTAACACTCACTACACCATCAGCAGCTGCGTGTACTTTTGTTCCAGGACTAAGGAACCACCAATATTCAACTGACCTGTCGGGGTTATTTATAGTATTTTCAAATTCTCCAAATCCAAAAAACATTTTATCATTATTAATAACACCATCATTAAATAGAATTTTTTTTGTAAAAATAATATCTCCTGCAAGATTTGTTTCTCTATTCCAATGTTCCATATTTACAACTAGATTTTTAAGTATCAGAGGTGTATCTTCAGTTATCATTTTTCTTTTATCTTTATTTTTATTTATTTCAGCCACACCATCTGACTCTTCAAAATTAAAAAGCATTTTGCAAAGCTCATTTTCAGAATTATTATTGCAGTAATTTCTACATTCTCCATGATAGTTATTGCAGAAAGAAATGCATTCTTTCTCGCCAGAACAGAATTTTCCCATACTTTGGGATGATAAATAGGGATTAGAATTCTCCTCAATTTTGACATGTTCTTGAATTTTTGCATTTGATTCTTGAACTGCTTGCTCAGAATCTTTGACAGTTTCTCGTTGGATACACCCACTAATAGAGATAAATAAAAAGACTAATAAAATTAGTAGTATTAAATAACCTTTTTTTAACTTCATTATTAATCCTCTTAATGATTCTCGGAAAAATCAGTTATAGAATCAATCTGCAATCCAATTGCATCATTATTTTCACTACCATAACTGATTAATAGTTTATCTTTATCCCTAAAAACATAATCTCCAAATTCATTATTTTTTTCTCCATTAACATAAAATTTTAATAGTTTTTCTTTATTATTGCAATATTTTTCATTTGCATTTAATGTTAAACATTCTTTATCAAATTTCATCCCAACACTTTC
>JACPCC010000070.1 GCA_016179995.1 Candidatus Woesearchaeota archaeon
GTCTGAGCTTGCTTAACAACTCTTCTTTTACAATCATTTTTCACAACCTCCCCCTTTTTCCATTTGTTTTTTCTTCATTAGGATAATTAATTTTAATCGCGATTAAAGGTTAATCAAAATCAAATAAGACTAAGATTAATCATCAATTGGCGGTAATTTTTGTTACCGTTCTATAAGTAACACCAAATACTATTAAAAGGTTGTGGTTTTGCAAAATATACTACGCCCGCCCACATCTAATAACGTCCACAAACATTTAAATAGGACTACTATCTAAAAGATAATTCACTATTGCTCACTAGTACACTTAACTCTGTACTTAGCTCTGTACTTAATCATACACTTTATATTTTAAAATGGCGGCAATTCCGCCAATTCCGTCTAATTTTTTCCCGCTTTCTTGTTCTGAAGAGAATAAATTAATTCGGCCTTGACAATTATCAACAGTTTTCATTAACTCTTCTACTTCGCTATATTTTTCTTCTTTTCTTCTTTGATGAATAAATTTATCGCTCAAAAATAATTGGCTGATAGCACCAGCCGCACCAGCCTGCAGAGTTTCTTTCCAGCCGTAAACGGCCAGCTCGTTTTTATTTATTTCTCTCAATAAATCGTCCATTAAAAGCTTTTCTTCACGTAAACGACTATCTTGCAAAGCAGATTTCAGTTCCGGACTTTTCATCACTTCATTAAGAGCAGTTTCTGTAATATCGGAGCAGGTAGCTAAAGCCATTTTTTTCTTTAGTTCGGGATTGTTAATTCTCTTAAACAAATCTTCCTTATAAAATGCCGGAGAAGCAATAATTATGCGTTCAGGTGTATGACGGGTATTATATTCTTCTAATTGAGAGATAATCTCTTGGTAAAAGTCTTTTTCTTTTCCCGCAGTTTTACTTGCAGTTTTTGTTTCCGTGAAGCGCGCTTTTTTTTGCACTTCGCCTTTGAGTGTAAGCAAAACATTATATCCACTTTTTTTAGTTAGGGCAAACAGCGTTTCTTCACGGTCAAGAAGACAAATAAGATATAAGTGCTTGCTTTGCGCAGCTTCTTCTAATTTTTGTTTTTGATAGCTGAACCACTCTTTTTTCTCTAATTTAAATTCAGCATCGAGCTCTAATGAAATCGCGTGATAACTGCCAGCCGGCACAAATTCCTGAGCTTCCTGCACTTTGCCGTTGATTCTGAGAACTTTACTTTCCAAATCTAAAGTTAATTCTTCAGCTTTAACGGTTAAAATTAGAGTTTTTTTATCTACTTTAGCATTCTCGCCATCTCCAATTTTAACTTTGCGCGTAGTCTTAGCAGTAAGTAAATCTCCCGGCTCGATGATCTGAGACAAATACCACAAATCTTCAGGGTCAGTTATTTTTAGTTTAACTAGTCCTTTCTTATAATCAGAGGTAATAATGCGCATAAGAAAACTAGATATGGACGTAACTTAAAAAGATTGCTCTTGTAATGTTCGTTTGTCAATAATACTATCAGAGAAAAACCGTTACTCTTCCACTCCTAACTCCTTCATCACTTCTTTTTGCGCAAGAACTTTCTCTAAATAAGGTATTTGTTGAAAAGCCATTTTTTCAGAAATATGCATCACTTTAGCTAACTTTTTAGCTATTTCCTTTTTCTTGGCAAGTTTCATATTTGACTGCCATATTTTTAATATTCTCATGGTCGGAGAGTATTGCACAAATTCTGTATTGCGACTTTCTTTAGCAGTAGAAACTCCAGCCGTGAGCAATTCAGATATATAAGCCAAAAAACGCCAATGCTGACGCTTGCGGATGCGGCCTTGAAAAACATCAGCGCGAGCTAAGTGTTCATAAGCTTTAGCTAGAGATTTAGGAGCCAGATACTCTTTCGGTAAATTTTCATCCATCCATAAAAATATTTCATTGTAATCTAAGTCGACTTCTTCCAAAGCTGGAAGAGCATTTTCTGCAGTAGAAGATTTGAAGATAAGATGCAGAGCATTGATGATAGTTTGTGTTCTTTTACGCTCGGAAAGATTGGTTATATCTTGAAAAGATAATTTTTTATCCAGCGTACATGTTTGTAGGTCGATTAAAGCTCCTCTCAAATCGCCTTCCGACTGCCTTGCTAGTCCGGAAAGTGCTTTTGGTTCATACTGAATATTCTCTTTCTCGCAAATCTCGCGCAGAGCTTCCAGAACCGTTTGATGCTCCAAAAGTATAAACTCAATAGCTTTAGATTCCTTCTTTACCGCTTTAATTTTCTGGTTATAGATATCATTGGCGGTTAATATTAATGGAAATGAAGATTTTTCCATAGCTTTCAGTAAAGCCGGTATGCAACCCCTATCTTCTACTCCAGAAATATTGTCAATTTCATCGATTAAAATTAGTTTTGGAGTAAAGAAAAGGGATTGTTGTCCAAGTGCCGCGCCTAAAAAGCTGCTTAAGTTTGCTTCATTCCTTAAATCAGAAGAGTTTATTTCAAGAAGATCGTAACCTAACTCTTTGGCTAAAGCCAAGACAGAACAAGTTTTGCCGTTTCCTACAGGACCATAAAGCAAAGCCGCTTTAAATTTTTGCTTTTTGTAATTAATAATATAATCTTTTAGTTCACGCAGAGCTTTTTCCTGTCCGATAACTTCTGTAGAATTGTGCGGAGCATATTTAGTGGTGAAGAGTTCTGTTTTGTTAGTAAAGTGATTGGTAAAAGTATCAGTCGAGGAATTCATATTTAGTTAATAGGGTGGGCTATTTTAAAGATTTGCGCTCTAAATTTCTATTGTCAAACCATTTTAATAATTTAAAACTGTTTTAAACTACCTTTCTTATGCTTTTTCAAGAATAAGCCTTTTTGTTTCAACGCCATTAAATCCCATTGATGTTAATAACGCTTTAGTTTGTCTATTTCTAACCCCTATTCTTTCAGCATTTGTTAAATATAAACTAGGAGTAACTAATTGAACAGAATGGTGATTTCTCTTTGCTTTTCTTAACCAATCCGATGTAGACCAAGATGGTTTAAATATGAGTTTTTTTTCGTAATCGGTCATTTGATAATTTTTATGTCCAGCATTTAAAACAAGATGCCAACAATCATAATCCATAAAAACACCATCAACATTTTCAAACGAAAAAAGAACATTATTTGGTGATTCACCCAGTTCTCTATATTTTTTGCCATCAGGTCCTTCTGATAAAAGTCTGCGCCATTGGTTTTGATATCCCGTCATTCGAATATCTTCTTCATCTGTTCCAACAGCAAGAAACAAAGGATAAAAACCAACTTCTTTTTCTAACCAAGAATAAGCAGATTTAAAGTCAGGATCAGAATATTTTATATCAGCTTCTACTTTTCCATAAACTACTGATTCTAAACTTCTACAATGATGATATTGTAACATGCTTTTAAATAATAATCCAATAGTCTTAAATTTATCTAGTGTTAAATTAAATTTTATGGTTTGCAAATCTCAATCTCTTCTCTCCAAGCCAATAATCTATTTAAACAACCGCTAGCAATCAATTTACCATGAAACTTGGCTTAACCTACAACGATGTACTTTTAGTGCCTAAAAGAACAACTTTAAACTCTCGTTCGGAAGCTGACGTAAAAACTAGATTCACTAAAAACATCCATTTAAACATTCCTTTGGTAAGTGCTAATATGGCGACAGTTACAGAACATAAAATGGCCATCTCTATGGCCAGAGAAGGCGGCCTTGGTGTTATTCATCAGTTTGGCACAATCGAAGAACAAGTCCATGAAGTAAAAAAAGTAAAAAGAAGCACCAGTTATGTTATTGAAAATCCACTCTCCGTTACCCCAAATATTACTATTGCTAAAGCAGTAGAGATGATGAAAACTGAAGGAGTTACCAGCCTTCTAGTCAAAAGTTGTGAAGAGTTGGTAGGTATATTTACTTCTAAAGACTACCAGTTTGAAGAGGATTATACTAAATTGATCTCTGAAGTTATGACTACAAAAGAAAAATTAATTACAGCGCCTTTCGGCATTAGTTTAGATGACGCCAAGAAAATATTACACAATAATCGTATTGAAAAGCTGCCTCTATTAGAAGAAGGCAAAGTAAGAGGTTTAATCACTACTAAAGATTTAAAGCGTTTAGAATTCTGGCCTCAAGCTGCACGAGATAAAAGAGGACGCCTATTGGTGGGCGCAGCTGTAGGAGTCAAAGATACTTTAGAACGAGCTCAAGCTTTAATTGAAGCAGGAGTTGATGTTTTAATATTAGACCTTGCCCATGCACATTCTGATTTAGCCATTCAACGTTTGAAAGAACTGAAATCTAATTTTAAAATAGATATTATGGTTGGAAATATTGCCACCAGCGAGGCAGCTAAAGATTTGATTGAAGCCGGCGCAGATGGCTTAAAAGTAGGCATTGGACCATCTCCAGTTTGTACGACTAGAATTATTTCTGGCGCAGGAGTGCCTCAATTAACAGCAATAATGGACGTTTATAGTGCTGCAAAACAATATAATATTCCTGTTTGCGCCGATGGCGGCATGAAATATCCTGGAGACGTTTCTAAAGCTTTGGCAGCCGGTGCTAGTTCAATATTCTCTGGAAGTTTTTTTGCAGGTACAGAAGAAGCACCAGGGATGATCATATTTAAAGATGGTAAACGATATAAAAAATATATGGGCAGCGCATCATATGAAAGTAATCACGAACGTAAAGAAAGCAAAGATGGCAAGGAAGTAAAGGAACGTTTAGATGTTTTCGTAGAAGGTGTTTCTAATCTAGTTGATTACAAAGGACCAGTTAGTGAAGTGATTAATGGTTTAGTGAAAGGCTTGAAAAGTGGTATAAGTTATTGCGGTGGAAATAATATCTTAGAGATGCAGCAAAAAGCGGAATTCATACAGATTACATCTAGCGGTTGGTTAGAGTCAGGAAGCAGAGGACAGAAGATAAGCGAATAGGTAATTTTTAAAAAATATTTTTTTCTTCAAATGGTTGTTAGACCTATTATTTAGTAATTTGTTCTTTAGTGATCTTGTTTAATAACTGCGTAGTATCAGAAAATATTTGGCAGTTTTTAGCAAAACAATCTTGAATAATCTTATTTTTTATCTGTAGAGAATTAAGCGGTAAATTTTTCCAAGCTAAATGGTAAGGGGTGTGAATGAGGTGAAAATTACCAGAACTTAGAAGAACCATTAAATTGAAGAAGTCATAATTTAATGGTGAGCGATAGTTTTGCGGCTTATATTCTTCTCCTAAAACAATCTTGCTCCTTAAGACTGCCAGCTCTGCCAGAGAAGTAGAAGAAGGCAGAGGATGGTCAAAAATAGAAGCAGGAACTAATTTGAAATCTAGATTGAGGCTTTCTTTCCAACCGCTTTTATTAAATTTAAAAATAGTTGAGTATAATTCTCTTGTTTTAAGCAGATAAATCTCGTCTTCTTCAGATAGATAAGTTGCAAAAAGAAGTAGTGCAGCATGGTCTTCTAAAAACTCTCCTTCTTGTATTTTATTATCTAAGGAGCTGCGTCTTACTTTTCCTTCAAGATAATGTTTATTCCAGAGATTTTTAAAAAGCAGTTCTGATTTAGCCTTAGCGGAAGTGTTGTTCAAATAACGATATGCTATCAAAAAAGCAATTCCCAATAAAGAGTTCCAACTGGTTATTTTCTTTTTGTCAATAGATGGTTGTTCTCTTTTTTTTCTAAGGCTAAGTAATTTATTTTCAATTTCAGGTAGAAAAGAAAGATCTTGTTTAATAAAATGTAATTTTCCTTCAAAATTACCTTCTTCAGATATTTCATATAAAGATTTGAATGAAGAAAATTCTTTTTCTGTTAGAATTTGCTTCAACTCTTTTGATGACCATAAGTAAGTTAAGCCTTCATGATGGTTAGTATCAGCATCAAGAGATGAACAGTATAAGCCACTATCAAAAAAAGAGTTGTCCAAGCAAGAGATTATCTTTTCAGTTATAGTTTTGTATACTGCATTTTGGCTTATCTTATAAGCGGCACTATAAACCCATAAAAGCAATGCTTGATCATAGAGCATTTTTTCAAAATGAGGAATAGTCCAATTTGAATCAACACAATAGCGATAAAAACCGCCTTGAAGATGATCGTGTAATCCTCTTTTTGCCATTACATCTAGCAAAGATAGAATGATGGTTAGTATCTCTTTATCTTTCTTCAAATCATAATAATGCAATAGAAGCAACAAAGTGTTGTGTGGAGGGAACTGCAGACCTTCACTAAAACTAGAAGTATAGGGGATAAATGATTCTTTAAATGAATTAAATAAATCTTGCTCTTTAATTGATTGAAATATTGCCAGAGGTATTTCATAATCGATAGAAAGCTTTTTCATCTGCTCTTTATCATTACTCATTTCTTTTAATTGGTGAATTAGATTTAGAAAAGAGGGAAATCCAGGCGGTGAAGTTGAAGGGAGATAAGTTAGGGCGAATATTGGTTTGATCTTTGAACTAAAAAATACATTTAATGGCCAGCCACCTTGGCCGCTTATTTGCTGAATAAAAGACAGGCAATAAGAGTCAATATCTGGGCGTTGTTCTCGGTCAACCTTAATGGAAACAAAATATTGGTTTAGAAATTTAGCTATTTCAAGATTAGAAAATGAGTCCTTAGCCATTACATGGCACCAATGACAAGCAGCATATCCTATAGAGACAAAAATTATTTTATGGTTATTTTTAGCGTAATCTAAAGTTTCCTCATTCCATTCCTGCCAGTAGATGGGATTATCTTTATGCTGCTGTAAGTAGGGTGAGGTGGAATTATCAAGATTATTACGCTGGAAGTTTAACATTTTAGAAGTTATTTTAGTTATAAGATATAAAGTATTTAAATAAGTTGTTTAAATAAGTATGTGCATAGCTCGTTCGCGCAGTTTCTTCGATAAAACTACTTAGATCGGAAACTGTTCCTATTAGTCTTACGAATAGCTAAGCGCTCACTGGTCAGCTTAGATCGGAAACTGTTCCTATTAGTCTTACGAATAGCTAAGCGCTCACTGGTCAGTTGACGCTATGCACATACTTAAATAAGTTGTGATAAAGTGGTTATTATAAATAATAGAGAATAATCAGAATTAATAATTATCCAAATGTATTAAATCTAAAGATAGCATTAAATCTAAAGATAAATTTATGAATAACTTAACTAATTATTAGTTCATGGTAACTCCTCTTTGCTCTTATTTTAACGATTGTGCGGGCTGTGCTTTTCAGCAAGTAGATTATAGTTCACAATTAGAGCGTAAAAGGAAAATTTTAGCTCTGGCTGTAAATTTAAATATAGATAAAGTTAAAGTGCATTCGGCAAATTCTTATTATTACCGCAATCGCCTGGAATTTTTACTTGGAACAAAAGGATTTGGTTTGAGAAATAAGGATGGAAAAGTAATCCCCATTGACAAGTGCGTGATTGCAGAAAAAAAGATTAATGATAATTTAACAGAGGTGAATAAATTTTTTGAGAATGTTATTTTTCAAAGTATTTCTATTGCAGAAGCGCTAAAAACCTTTCATGGTTTAGTTCTTAGAACTACAAGCCAAGGATTTTCTTCCCTCTCTATAGTGATCAAGAGCGGCGCTCCAAAACAAGAATGGGCCATTGAAAAGATAAAGGAATTTAGTCTTCATAGCAGTTGTGAAAATGTATTGCTAACTCTAACTGATAATGAAGAATTATATTCTGCAGATTATTTAGTACTCAAAGGCCAAGATTATTTAGAAGAACCGTTTCTCGACAAAAAAATTCAATTTCCCATTCAGGGATTTTTCCAGAATAATACAAAAATGGCTGAAGAAATACAGAAATATATTAGAAAGTTAATTTCTGATCATTCGAGCAATTCAAACAATTCAACTAAAAACACTCAACTCCTGGACCTCTACAGCGGCGTAGGCTGTTTTGGAATTATCAACGCAAATTTATTTCAAAAAGTTACTTTTATAGAAAGCTTTGCTCCAGCTATAGACTATGCTAAGAGAAATATGGAATTAAATGCAGTTAAAAATGGAGAAGCCTATGCTTTTGAAGCCAAAAAGATGCGAAGATTAAAGTTTCTCAATGATATTTATGTAATTACTGATCCTCCTAGAATTGGCATGGAGATGGAAACAATAAATATCTTAAAGAGCCTAAAACCAAAAATAATTATTTATGTTTCTTGTAATATAGAACAATTAAAAAAAGATTTATTAAAATTTAAGAATTATACTCTCAAGAGTGCAGCTTTATTTGACTTTTTTCCACAGACTAAGCATATAGAAGCAGTGGTGGGGTTGAGTTTAAACATTAAATAATTTATGCCAACCATCTTTTTATACTCCGGTCTTTTTTAATAATACATGACTCAAAATATTGCCCAAATAGATTTCGTAGCATACAAGGACTTAATTATCTGCAATTTTTAAGTCAACTAAACAGAAAGAGTTTAATTGTTCCTGGTGTAGAATGTTAATGCCTCGCTTAGGAACTTACGTTCTTTCTGGGATATATGTGTTAAGAGAAGCGAATACAAATAGATTGTTAGAGATTAATCCTCAAGACGCGGCCAGAGATCAGTGTTATATCAGATATAGCTAATTGGTATTTGTTTAGTTCGGCGCGGTCAATGAGTTTTCCGAGCGTAACCATTCGTCAGATGGTTTGAGTTCCCAGCCAGATAAACTAAACATATTATTTTCC
>JACPCC010000071.1 GCA_016179995.1 Candidatus Woesearchaeota archaeon
AGTTTTACTTTCTGGATTTTCAAGATTCTTTTCAAGAGATAGCAACCTAAGCAATTATGATTTGATACTTTTCACTGTTCTTTAAGTTAAAAATATTCGACAAAACTACCAAAGTTATTAAGATAAACGACAACATTGAAATCATTGAAGGCCTGCTTAATTCTCACGAGAAAGGATATATGGAATTTTTATCCGATGGTCAGCATTTTGGCGAACTTCTGGGGCCGAAAGTTAATGGTAATCCCTATAAATTATCTGAACATTTATGGATTCCCTTCGAAACCTTTTGTCAAAAACACTTGCGCTATAAATCCTGGGGAAAATATCCTAAAGATTTTGCCACAATCTCTGAATGGTTTAAAGAATTAATGCCTCTTTATTCTTTGATGGTTGGTTCTGGTCATGAAGTAACTGCACCAGACGGAGCAAAAACAGGCAAATATCGGGGATTTGTAGAAGGGATAGTATTCACTCATCCCGACGGAAGAATGGCTAAGCTCAGACAAGACATGTTCCCCTGGTTCTCTGGAAGAAGACATAAAGAATAAGGTTTATTCCCTATTCAGAATTCAGACAGTGTCTGGAAAATTAAATTGCTCACGAACTCTTCAGTATTATTCATCTGCTCGGAAAGTAATTATTTTCTAAATAAATCATACTTTAAATTTAAGAAGTAGTTAAGCGGATGAACTCTTGCGCCGCTTTAATAAATTCCGGATCTTTCTGGCTTTCCTTAATCTGTTCCCAAATATCTTTCTTTATTTTTTTCTGCTTCATCTTCATACAGAGGAAAACCTTATATATAAAGATTTCGTACTAATCTAAAAACAATGAAAAAGACGGTGTCGGTGTTAGTTGCAGTTCTATTAGTTTTATCTAGCTTAGCTCTCGCTGTCGACGATACTTCTGAATGTAATTGGTGGTGTACGGTAAAAGGATGGTTTGGAAGGAAGAATGTAGTGGAGAAAGCGAAATGAAACGCTTAATGCTGGATACCAATATATTTGGACTGTTAGTCTCTGATAAAGATTTTCATATGATGCACTCTATTCTAGAAAATAATAAAGAAGAATTAAGAATTTATGGATTAAATTTAATTAGGCAAGAGTTAAAAATGGCTCCTCGTACAATAATTGCCGGAGTAAATGTGCAAGCATCATTATTGAGGGCTTATTCCTCTTTTACCACTAGTGAATATGTGATTGATGAGAAATTAAAAATTATAGCAGAAGAATACTTTAAAATGTACTCTAAACTTGGCGGTGGTTATACAAAAGAAAAACTGTGGAATGACTTTTTGATTGTAGCCTGTGCTTCAGTTAAAGATATAAGTGTCGTCGTTTCAGAAGATAATGCTACTATGTTAAATGAAATTGCCCAAAAGTCTTATCAAATAATTAATCAAAAAGAAGGACTAAAGTTGCCAGATTTTATAGGGTATAAACTATTTAAAAAAGAATGATTAGGAGCAAGTCTGCCTGACCCACTCATAAATAGTTCTAATAAATTCGGGGTCTTTTTGTGCTTCTTCAATGTCTTTCCATTTATCTTTCATAGTAGCTTAAAAGAAAGTCTTATATATAAAAGTTTTGTTGTTAAAGATGGTGAATAAAAAGAGGCTGATTTTAGTATTATTAGTGTTTTTACTAGTTTTAAGTTCATTTTCTGTATTAGCAGACGATAATTGTAATTGGTGGTGTACGGTAAGAGGGTGGTTTGGTGGAAACCAGTTTATAACAGGAAAATCTGTATCTACTGATATTGATAATGATGGGATAATAGATAGTAACGACAACTGTCCTACTTATTGGAATCCCGGACAGGAAAATCTTATAGTTCTAGATGATATCTATGATTCTTACAAGTCTAATAACAAATCCACCGGAGGAGATATTTGTGATGATGATGACGATAATGATAAAGTTTTAGACGTCGTTGATAACTGTCCTTTAATTTCCAACGCTGACCAAGCCAATCACGATTCCGACATTAACGGTGACGCCTGTGACGACGACGACGACGCTGACGGTGTTCTTGATTGTGGTAATGATGGAAATTGTGTAACAACAGCAGATAACGATAATTGTCCAACAGTCAAGAACGGTCAAATCTTAAGTTTATGCGTCGATGCTTTAACCTGCCAGCAGAAAGATAGCGATCACAATGGAATCGGCGACGCTTGTGATGAAAATTATAAAATTGGTTTAGTTGCCAAATGGGATTTTGAAGAGAATGATGGTACTACAGTTAAAGATACTTCTGGCCATCAATTAGACGGAAAAATTATCAGCGGCGATAGTGGAAAAATAAAACGAGTTACTAATGCGGCTTCTGGAAGAAAAGCTTTGTCCTTAGAGAGGAACCCAGGCGAATATGTGGAAGTAAAAGATACAGTAGGCTTATTGCCAGAGAAATTACGTCTTAGCACAGAAATGACTGTAAGCGCTTGGGTTTACTCTAAATTGAATGATGTGGGGAGCGTTATTGTTTCTACTTCTAAAGAAACTACTAGTGCTCCAGTTAAAACTGGCTGGGTTTTAAGAAGAAGTGTAAGTAACGGAGATTTAATTGAATTAACTCTCTGTGGAGCAAGTAATAATTGTCAATCTGCTAATTATGATCTAACTCAACTCAGCAATAATGGACTTCAGCAATGGTTTTTAGTGACGGGAGTTTATTCTGGTACTGATTTGAAATTATATATTAATGGTGAGCTAAAATATACAGTCAGTTTTAATGTTCCTATTTCCTCCTCTTCCATTCCTTTGCATATTGGTCTTCGCGCGGATTATGACCCTACTGCAGATTCTAGTATCTCGGGCATGTGGAATGGGTTAATAGATGATGTCAGAATTTATGATACTGCTTTAGGTGCCGATAAAATTGCTGAGATCTATGGTGAAGGAAATTCAACTCTATGTGGGAACGGGAATATAGATTTAGAAGAACAATGCGATGACAAAAATAAAAATAATGGTGATGGATGTTCTGAAAAATGTAAATCTGAGATTAACTGGCAATGCTCTACTGCAGCCCCTTCCATTTGTACTAACTTAGATACAGATGGAGATGGAATTTTAGATTGTGGTGCGGACTCTAATTGTAATGAAGTAACTGATAACGACAATTGTCTTTTAATAAAAAATGGTGTTTCAGGGATAACTTGTGCCGATGCCTCTGGTGTAAGCTGTAATCAAGCAGATTTAGATGGTGACAAAATAGGCGACGCTTGCGATTCCGACGACGACAATGACGGTAAAGCTGACAGACAAGATAATTGTCCAACTACTGTAAATCCTGACCAAAAAGACTCCGACGCTGACGGCTGGGGTGATGCTTGCGACGAATGTCCAACAACTTTTAATCCCAGTAATGATGCCAGTGTTTGTGTATGTCGAGCTTTAAATGTTAATGATAAATATAAACCAAATATTTGTTATCCTAAAGGTTCGACTGAAATCAAGAAAGGTAAATGTTCTTGTAATTCCCAAGAGACTGACAGTTGTTTATTAGATTATGCTCAATCTACTACTCGAGACACCTTTAGTTCTGATGTAATTCAATCATTATGCAGTCCTGATGATAGTTGTAGTTCTCAAAACACTTTAACTTGTCTTTCCAACGAAGTCTGTTCTTCCGGTATGTGTATCACTCCTGATACTTGTACGATTGCCACTGACTGTCCAGGCTCCGCTTTCAGCTATACTGAGAATGGAAAAACTTGGTTCAATCCTGGAACGTCGCAATGTATTAATGGAATTTGCGTACCCAATAAAGCTGTTCAACAATGCAGTTCTACAGAAGAATGTGATCAAGGTGTTTGCGTTAATGGTCAATGTTTAGACGTTCCAAATTGTGGAGATGGAAATAAAGACGAAAACGAACAATGCGATGATGGCTGTGGTACTGATGACATTTGTGATTCTACTGATAACGGCGACGGTTGTAGTCAATACTGTCAAATAGAACAAGGTTGGGATTGTATTACAGATGTAAATCCATCTTCCTGTTATGATGATCCCAGAGAAGCTTTCATCAATAAATTAGGAGATTGTAGTTCAGCAAAAGTAATTCCTGCATTAACTGCTTTATTTACTAAAACCATCTCTTCAGACCAAGAAGATTTAGATTGTCAAACAACTTACTCCAACATCTGCAATCAAGGAAATAAAATATGCTTAGCACTCAATAAACGCACAGTCAGAGGAAAAGCTGAACTTATAGGAATATTCGGCAACATCATTAACCCGCCAAGATAAAAATGAAATCCCTAAAACATCCTCAACTAAAAAAGTACGGTAAATTTCCTACTCCGCCTAGAAGAAAGTCTTTCTCAGCAACTACACAACATAAAATTATTTTACTCTTCTCAATTCTACTGCTCTTCACCGGTGTATTGTTATTATATTACTTAACGGCAACAGGACAGGCTATTACTGGAATTGAAGAAGGTGTTTACGCTAATTTAAATCGCACTGATTCTACTGCTCAAGTCTTAAATTTAACTATTGAACCTGGAACAAATAGCATCAACTCCGTCTATTTTGAATTATCCGTAACTACACCTGCCACATTTAAACTATGTGATACTGCACCCCAAATAACCGTTAGACCACCAGAAATAGAAGTAAACGGAGAAACTCTAGTTTGGGAAAATTCTTTTTCTGATTGTACAAATGGCAAATTTAGCTATGCTGTCGGCACAGTTGACACCTATAAATTTCTAAATACTCGTTTCAACCTCAGCATCTCTATCTCTAAACCATTGCCTTCCGGCGATGTAACTTTCTTTTTAGAAGCTTTAGACGTTTATAGAGTAAGTGATGGAACAGATTTATTTGTCGCTGGCACAAATACACTCGAACAAGACCACTTTACTTTCAGCAGAGGCGGGGGTCCTCCTACTTTAGGTGGTGATGGCGCTCAGGGTTCTTCAGGTTCTGGAAGCAGTAGTAGTTCTTCTAGCTCTAGTTCAGGCGGCGGCGGTGTTATCTGTCCAGCCAACTGGGATTGCTCAGCTTGGAGTTTATGCAATTCAACCTTACAGCAAAGCAGAACTTGTATTGATTTAAAAAAATGTAAACCCAATAAGATTGAAGTCAAGAAATGCCAGCTCTGTCAAGAATCTTGGACTTGCAGCGAATGGAATACCTGTCAAAATAACCGTAAAACTAGAACCTGTACTGACGAACATCAATGCGGCACTTTATTATACAGACCAACACTACAAGCCGCTTGTCAATCTGCTCCACTTACAACTACTTCATACCAACCTCCTAAAACTCCAGAACCGCCCATACAACATCCATTACCTCCGAAAAGTATCTGGGAAGAAAAGAAATTATATTTTATTGCTTTGCCAGCAGCAATTGTCGCAGTTCTAATCACTATTATTCTACTGCTCTTAATCCGCAAGCGTGAAGTGGTTTTAAACTTTAAAGATTTAGTTGAATGGGTTAAACTACTAAATTCCAAAGGATTATCCGAACAACGCATCAAAGATGCTTTAGAAGGTTCTGAATGGACTAAGAAAGAAATAGAGAAAGCGCTGAAGAGTTTACGCTGAGAGTATTAATAAAAAATTACCTTAATCTGAGAAAGTAAGGGCCATCATGACTCGAACTAAAGCACGGGATGTTTATGATTTATGGTTTTTATTGCAGGAGAATCTCTCTATTGATTTAGCCTTAATCAATGAGAAGCTGCAATTCTATAACTTAAAGTATTCTCTTGAGGAATTTCAAAAGCATCTTCATCTAAAGAAAGATATTTGGGAAACAGAATTGACACCATTAATAGCGCAAGTACCAAGTTTTAATGATGTAAAAAAACTAATTCTGGAAAAGATGAAGAAGGTTTAGTTTCAAAAACACCCAAAACTTTATATATTAGTATCATAATACTTAGTAACATGTTACGAAGCTTTATAAACCGTAAAACTGAACTGGAAGCCTTAAATAAAGCTTATCGCTCTTCTCGGGCAGAATTCTTTATTATTTATGGCCGAAGAAGGATTGGAAAAACAGAGTTAATCAAAGAATTTGCTAAAGATAAACTCCATTTTTATCATCTAGCCAGGAGGCAAAGTCTAACTCTAGAAAAAGAGGAGTTAAGCAGGCGATTTGCTGAAAGGTTTAATATTTATCTACCAGCCGTGAATAGTTTTGAAGCTACTTTTAAAAATATTTTGGAGAAAATTCCTAAAACAGAAAAACTAATAATTATTATCGACGAATTTCCCTACTGGGTAGCTGAAGATGAAAACATTCTCTCGGAGTTTCAGCATCTTTGGGATGAATTTTTGCAGAACAGTTCAATTTTTCTAATCCTTTGTGGTTCTTACCTTAGTTTAATGGAAGAGAAGGTTCTTGGGGTTAAAAGTCCACTTTATGGAAGACGAACTGGCCAGCTGAAAATAGAGCCTTTACCAGTAAACACACTAAAATATTTTGTTCCTAAATATAATCTTGAAGAGATAGTTAAAGTTTATGGTTCTCTGGGCGGAGTTCCTTTTTATCTTAAAGAAGTAGATGATGGGCTTTCCTTTTTTGAAAATGTCCGCAACACTTTCCTTAACAAATCAAATATTCTTAATAAAGAAGCAGAATTTCTCTTGCGGGAAGAACTGCGTGAAGTTAATGTTTATTTTAATATTCTGCGTGCGATAACTGAAGGAGCAACAACTATCTCTGAAATTGCCGCTAAATCACGGGTAGAAGTAAGCAATATCCATAAATATTTAGCCATTCTTCAAGGTTTAGCCCTTATTAAAAAAATAAAACCGCTAAATGCTCCAGTCAAAGAAAAACGTTATCTTTATCAGATTGAAGATAATTATTTTAGGTTTTGGCTGCGTTATATTT
>JACPCC010000072.1 GCA_016179995.1 Candidatus Woesearchaeota archaeon
AAGAATTAGAAGCAGAAGGTTATCTGCGTGAATTAATCAGACAAATACAAGCACTGCGTAAGAAAGCTGGTTTGGAAAAGAAAAACAGGATCAATTTAACCGTTGAAGCTGACGATAAAAGAGAAGAATATCTGGAAAAAGCCGTTGACGAATTACGTTTGAAAGTTGGCGCGCAAGATGTAGATTTTGCACCGCTTAAAGCCGAAGGAATAGATAAAAAATATTTAGAAGAAGCAGAAGTTAAGATTAAGAAAGAAGTTATTAAAGTTGGATTGACGAAGGTGAAGTGAAGTAATTGTTTTCTTTACAAAATATTAAAACGGCGTGAAAAGCATCTTTTAACTCTGGGAATTCTTCAAAAAAATGCAGTTTGTGTTCGACTAGAAATGTTTCAGACCAAGTTTTCCAATCGTCTTTATAATCCAATTCATGAATAATTGCATCTAATGCATCTATAGCTTTAGCAAATTTTGATTCAATAGTTTTTTGATCTTCAAACTCGTAAAATAATCTTAAAAATTTGTTGTTTAGAGGTTGTGGAAGCTCTTTTTTAAGAAGTTCTGAAGCTTTTTGTTCTTTATCTTTCTTATTTAATTTTTTTAATTCGGGATGTAATGGTGAATCACCTGCTTCAATCTCAACAACATCATGATACATCAATAATTCGTAGACTTTCAAACGATCTATTTTCAATGAGAATTTTGATAGAAAAAAATCGGCTAAGATTAAACAACTCCATGAATGTTCAGCTGAACTTTCTTTTCTACTTCCTACTGAATTAAAACGATTAACGGTTTTTAATTTATTGAAGATTCTAAATTGATTGATTTCTTTCATAGATAGTGTAGTAGAATGGTGATTTAAATATTTATCCGATTTTTTAATATAAATTAATTTTTCTTCTGAAACACTCATATAATCTTCAACTCTCTTAATTTTTTAAGTATTAATTTTGATTTCACGGTAGTGTTAGTTACTTCTATATAAGCTACATTCCATGTTAAAGGCTCTTTATCTAGCACTAGGATTATCTCTTTTCTGAGGTTTAAAGGGATATCCGCATAGATTTTAAGAAATGTTTCTCTGAGGTTCATAATTAATAGTAAATTAGACTTAAATTTAAATCTTTCTGAGAGTTACGAAGGTAATTAATTCATTTTCAGTTCTCTATCTAAGCTTTTCCTCGATTTTCTTGAAGATCTCCTGCTGTTTTTTGTAATCCATTTAAAACTCAATGATGTTTAATACTTCATGTGCAACAAATATTTTATTTCTCTGCACGTCATTTGAGGGCTTTAATATTCCTACCTGAACTAAATTTTCTACCAGCCGTTTAGCAGTCGGATAAGTTACTCCTAAGATCTCTTCGATTTTAGTTATTGTAATAAATGGATTCATAAAAAGACTGTCTATTAACTTAGTGACGGCAGTTGTATTGAATGTACTTTGTGTTTTTTGTCTGTATTCTTCACGCAAATTCTGCATTTTTGCTACCCTTAGTAGAGCATCTTCTGATTGCGTTTCAACAGCATTTAAGAAAAATCTGATCCATTCTTCAAATTTTCCTTCTTTATTAGTATTAAGAAGAAGATTGACATATTCTCTGCGATGAGTTTCAAAGTAGCCACTGAGATAAAGGAGTGGACGAATAATCAGTTTCTTTTTACAAAGATAAAGAGTAATTAACGACCGGCCTATCCTGCCATTTCCATCACAGAAAGGATGGATTGTTTCAAACTGATAATGCATTAAAGAGCATTTTATCAAGAGAGGAATCCTGTCATCAGTATTCAGATAGTTAATTAGTTCCTGCATCAATCGCGGCACTTCTTCTGGTTGAGGCGGAACAAACTGAGCCTCTTGTGGACTACTATTCGTTTGACCTATCCAATTTTGAATTAGCCTAAATTCTCCGGGCAATTTCTTTTCGCCTCTTACACCTTTCATAAGTATTTTGTGCATCTCTTTAATAAGTTCAAGTGTTATTGGTTCATTATCTATTTTTTTTAAGCCATAGTTGACCGCTTGAACATAATTCATAACTTCTAAAGCATCAGGAAATTTTTCTTCGTTGCCTTTTGCTTCGGTTAAGAAAAACTCTGAGAGAGATATCCTAGTTCCTTCGATACGCGAACTCATGATTGCTTCTTTCTTCAGATAAGGCAGCAAAAGGAGATTTGCTAAATTTGAATTTGCAAGGAGATGACCTATGCCAGATAATTTGCCTAATTTTAAATCAGCTTTAGAAAGAGCTAGAATTAGTTCAGTAGAATAAGTTAAAGGAGGAGGAAGAATATGAGGTGAGAAAGTAAGATATTTACCCCATTTGTCTTCACGTTCTTGTAATTCACCAAATGAATTTTGGAATTCGTTAGCTTGCATTTATTGATTAAATAAGCCCCTTTATTTAAATCTTTTGTTTATTTGTTTAATAAGTAAAGGAGTTGTTGATATTTAGGGGTATTTTGATTAATAAACTTGGTCTTAATTAACAATTATATTAATTAAAAACAGCATTATTAAACAAATGGGGCATTTATTTTAATAAGAATTGAGATATTGGTTATCTTAGAAAGTGGTTGCCCATTGAGAACAGAACAACATTACTTAGAATTCCTCTCCAACTTCTCAATCATCTCTTTAATCACGACAAAACCTTTCTCCCAGAGTTCTTCTTTAGTGATATCTAAACCAATAGCGGAAACTATCTGCTGCGGACTTTCACTGCCCCCTTTAGATAATAATTCTATAATTTTATCGGCAAAAGAAGGCCCTCGCTCACGATATAGTTCATATAAAGCTAAAGTCAAGAGATTGCCAAAGACATAGGCATAACAGTAAAATGGAGCGTGAAAGATATGTGGAATGTAAGCCCATTCGTAAGCGAAAGATTTGTCAAGCTGAATCTTCGGTCCAAGCTGTTCTTTTAACATAGAAAAATAAACTTGACTCATTTCTTCTATTGTTTTTCCTTCTTCCATCATTTGATGGGCTTTTTTCTCAAATAAAACAAACCCGGCCTGGCGTATAATGGATGCATAAAGGTCATCTAATTTGTAAAATAAAAGTTCTTCAACCATTTCAGGGTATTTTTCCCGCAGACGTTCGGTAAGAATCATTTCCGAGAGAATAGAAGCAGTTTCTGCTAAGGGCAAACAGGCATGGACAGTAAATTCAGTATGTTTGCTGGCTAAAAGATAATGAATTCCATGCCCCAATTCATGTGCTAGAGTAGAAACGTCTCGCAGATTATTTGTGTGATTAACTAAAACATAAGGCGCTAGTTTTGTATTGACACCATAACAATAAGCGCCGCTCTGTTTGTTTTTCTGCAGCTGTGAGTGAATATGTTTTTGCCCGATAATTTTTTCAGCATTTTCTTTAAATCGAGGAGAGAAATCTCCAAAAGTTTGTAAGACTAGTTTAACTGATTTATCATAAGAGAATTTTCTTTGTTTTTTTTGCGTTGGAGCATAAAGGTCGAAACGACGCATTGTTTTCAAACCTAGTTTTTTACGTTTCAATTCAAAAAATCTATGAAATAAATGCTGGTTTTTCTGGCAGACTTTTAGCAGTACTTCTACGGCCTGATCAGGGATATCATTAGCAATGTTACGAACATTAATGGGAGATTTATAACCACGTAATCCTTGATTTTCTTCACGCCAATCATTAAGTAGGCTCTTGTAAATCTCGCCAATAACATCTTTATGTTGTGCATATTTTCCAAGAAGAAGTTGATAAGCTTCTTTACGTACTTTTGGAGAAGAGCTACGAACTAAAGAAATTACTTCTTCTTGTGTCAATTCTTTGCTTTTGTAATGATAGCGGAATTGAGAGGTGAAAATATTATAAACATTGTTCAGAGCAGAAGCGCCACTAAGATCTTTGAGACTGATTATTTTTTCTTCATTTTCTTTAAGAGTGTAGGGTTTTGTTTTACGAAGTTCCTCAAAATGATAAGAGTTAGGTCCTGAAGCTTTAATCAATTCTTCTGACTTTTTATCAGGCAAATCTTTAAACCACAAACTAAAAAAAATCAAACGGTTGCCGAGTTTGGTTAAAGCATTTTCTACTTTAGTCATTTCAGCCACAGATTTTTGGTCAGCAGAATTTTCAGAGAATTTTAGACTAACGTAAGCGCCAATTTTACTGCTGATTACTTTGATTTCTTCCAGTTCTTTAACCCAAGTTAAGAATTCTGTAGAAGTTATTTTTTCATTAAGACTATTTCTTTTATTTTCTAATAATAATACTTTTGAATCTAATAGTTTAAGCTCTTCATCTATATTTTTAGGTTTAACTTCATTTAAGTCCCAGGCTGAAAGTTTGTAGGTAGTCATTTGAAAGATTAAGATTAAAGGTTATATAAAGCTTCTTCTCAACTTGGCTGTAATAAAATGATGAATTGCTAAAAAACAGCAAAAGCTGATTATACAAAAAAAATGTGCTATTAGTTTAATTGATTTACGCATTTCTAATATTAATCTTTGGAATTGTTTTGTTAAATATTTAGACAAAGATTAATAAAACAGCCATATTTAGGGCTATATTATATTTAAGATACAATGAAAAATAAACACGTCGGACTGCTAATTATTGGAATGGGTGTATTCTTTCTATTTATAGTATTCTCATTTAATATGGCTTTAAATAAGATAGTAAATACTAGCTGCAATCATGGAATAACCTGCCCCATGAACGTAACTTTACGTACTCAGGAATTAATTAGCTATAGCCTAATTGCTTTGTTAGTGGTCTTGGGTGTAATTGTCTTCTTTTTTATGAGAGATGACAGCACACCTATTAAAGAAACAGCGATTATAAAAGAGACAGATAGTGATAATAATCATAAAATGATCCTAGAAGAAAAAAATAATAAACTAGAAAACTTAGATGAAGAAGAGAAAAAAATAATGAATTTGGTTTTACGAGAAGAAGGCTCAGTTTATCAAAGCGATTTAGTTAAAGAGACAGGTCTAAGTAAAGTAACGGTCACTAGATTATTAGATAGATTAGAAGGCCGAGGATTGATTGAACGTAAAAGAAGGGGCATGACTAATATTGTAGTGATGAAATAGAGTTTGAGATGTAATTGTTATAGTTTTAAAAAGATGATTTAGTTTTAATATTCTTTTAAATAATCCAAATAGGTTTGCTCGGTAAATACTCCATGTAAACCTGAAGACCTTCATTTTCCAGATTGCGTTGAAGCAATTGTAACTTGCTTAATTCTTTACCATTAAGACCGGCATAAATCTGTTGATTTATTTTGATTTGTAATGCATCTTTTACTTTTAGTTCTAAATCACCAGAACAATAACCACTATCAATGGCGGCTTTAAGAATATACCAATCTGTAGGTTCTTTATTTATGGCTTCCAATATGGCAGACATTTTTTAGTTTGACCATCATCACTATAGTTAATAACCATATTAATGCTTAAAGTAGTATAATAAAGTGAGGTATATAGAGTAAAGAAAGCATTAGTAACTAGACTAATTATTTAACTAATAACTTAACTAGTAGATTATATAGTTTAGTTGTAAATTAAGTTTATATAGCTTCTTTATTTTTCTTTAGAGATTACTGATTAAAAATAATCTGATTAAAAATAATCTATTATCAAAAATGACAATAGAACAATTATTTAATGATACCCAAGTTATAGCTTTTCTTTGCAACCAATATGGAGATACAGGAAAAGGTAAGTTTGCCAATGCAGCCGCGCAGTGGGCTGATATTAATGCCCGTGGAACTGGTGGAGATAATGCCGGACATACTTTTTACCTAGAGGACGGACGAGAAGTTATACTTCATGTTGTTCCGGTAGGTATTGAATATGATTCTGCAGGAAAGATTAGTGTCTTAGGTCAGGGGATGGTTATTAATCCAAATAGTTTGGTTACTGAGTTAGACGTCTTAAACGAATTAAAATTAAGTTATAACAATTTAATGATTAGCCAAGATGCACATGTAATAACGCCATTTCATGTGGCTTTAGATAAAGCCAAAAATCAATCTTTAGAGAATGGAGGCATTGGTAGTACAGGTAAAGGTATTGGGCCTTGCTACGAAGATAAGATTGGACGTCGAGGGATTAGAATTGGAGATTTATTAAATGTTGATGTGCTAGCTAAGAAAGTAAGAAAGCTAGCCGATGAAAAGTATTCTTCTTTAGGCCTGAATGTTGATGAGGTAATTGCAGAGTTATCCCAACACAATACTCGTCTAAAGCCCTATATTCTAGACACAACAACTGAAATGCAAAGTTTTTACAGAAGAAGGATGAAGATTTCTTTAGAAGGAGCACAAGGTTTGCTGCTTAGTTCAGAGTTTGGAACATATCCATACAATACATCGTCAGATTGTTCTCTTAATGGCACTGCCAGTGGTGTTGGTCTATCAGCCAAAACGGTAGATAAATGTTTTGGATTGGTTAAATTTCCAGTCATGAGCCGCGTAGGCGGCGGACCTTTTACGACAGAAATTGGTGGTAAAAGAGGAGAAGAATATTGTAAAGAAAAAGGCAGAAATAGAATTTCAGAATTAAAAGAATATGGTTTTCATATAACCCAACATACAGGAAAATGCGATTATGAACTTTCTCAAAATAAAGATAGGTTATCTGAGATGCTGCATTCACCAGACCAATTAACTGTGGCTGCTGGCTTGCGGCTGCAAGCTGGGGAATTTGGTGCAACTACAGGACGTTTGCGACGTTTAGGATGGATAGATGCGGTAGCTGGAAGATATGCAGTCAATGTTAATGGACCACTGATGATTTTAACTAAAGCCGATGCTTTTGCAGGGTTGCCGGATATTAAGATGGCGACAAGTTATG
>JACPCC010000073.1 GCA_016179995.1 Candidatus Woesearchaeota archaeon
CTTCAATCACCAAACTGAAAGCGAAAGGACTAGGCATTTTTTTATTTACAACTTTTACTGCTATTTTCTTATCTTTTAACTGATTAATAATAAACTGCGCATTGTCTACATCCATCAAATCTTCCATAACTTCACGCCGCGCTTCTTTTAAAATAGGAAAATCGTTACTGATACGCTTTACAGCATTATATAAGATACGACTGCCAACTTGCATCCGGCCAACATTTTTCTGGTGCCCCATATAATTGCGCAGAATCATCAAAGAACGGGCTGCGCAATGGCGAAAGCGACGCTGCAGAACCTCGCTTTTTTCGATAGCCATAATTAAAATATTGTTAAAATCGCTTTCCTGCAGAATATCCCAAGCTCTAACTGCGTTAAAACTCTTTTCTGAAACTAAATAAAATCCATTATCAGTCATACCGATTTCCACATCACGGTGTTGGCTGGTTCCAATAATTAAAGCTAAAGCTCGAGAAAGACAATCATTAACTCGACGTCCAAAAAGTGTATGAAATATTGTATAATGCCTTTCTTTTTCAGAATAATTTTCAATAACTATTTTTTTGTCCGAAGGAATCTCGCTAAAATTAAACTGCTCTTCAAAAAAAGAATATATCCCCTGCGCCGCTTTTTCGTCAACATGCAAGAACTCGCACATAAAAGCTACAATCTCTTCTTTGCTTTTTTTTGCTAGCATTCTCTCTTCCACCAATCTTCTAAAGCGGCTGATTTCCATCGCTAAATCAAAAGAAAGAGGCAGCATTTCTGAGAACCAGCTGGGCACCGTCGGCGGCCTACTCACAGAACTGCTTACTTGCGCCGTCATGCCACGCGAAAATTTAAACATATAAACCGAACCGCCTAAAACAAAGACATCTCCTGGACGCAGTTTTTCCAAGAAGCCTTCATCCACCATCCCCACAATATGCTCGCCCTCTTTTACGATAATATATGTTTCCTCTGGAATGGTTCCAATATTAGTCATATAGATAACTCGCGCCAGCTTTCCTTTCTTGCCCAAATTGCCGGTTTCTTCATCGTACCAAATACGGGCATAAACATGACGCTCTTCTAGACTAACATATGCTCCAGATAAGTATTTAATCACGCCAAAAAAATCTTCCCAAGAGAGCTCATGATAACAATAGCAGTTCTTTAAAAAGTGGTAAAGAGAATAAATATTAGTTATTTCATTAATGATTATTCCATAAATTTGCTGTGCTAAAACATCTAAAGCCCTTCTTGGCAAGTGAATACGATCAATTTTCTTTTCTACGGCTGCTTTCAAAAGCAAAGAACACTCCACCAAATCATCTCTGTCCATAACTAGGATTCTAGCTTTTACTGTAGAATGTAGTTGATGACCAGCTCTCCCCGCTCGTTGTAAAAATCTCGCCACAGATTTAGGTGAACCTAAACATAAAACCAAATCAATAAAACCAATATCAATTCCTAATTCTAACGATGTAGAAGAAACTACAACTTTTAATTTTCCTTCACGCAGTTCGCTTTCCGTCTGAAAACGTCGTTCCTTGCCCAAGCTGCCGTGATGAGCAGCAATATTCTCACCATAAAATTTAGGAAACATATCTTTCAACGTATGCACTACTCTTTCTGTAGCGCTGCGTGTATTGGTAAAAATTAAGGTTGTCCGATGCTCTTGTATTAATTGATGAATCACTTCATACATCTTTTGATGCTTCAAGCCATAATCCGCTTCAATCAAATCTTCTACCGGAGAGATTACCTGCAGATCCATGGATTTCAAAAATTGCACGTCTATAATCCCGCAGTTTCTTTCTTCCTCGCCTTGATAACCAACTAAATAACGGGCAATCTCTTCCAATGGCGCGATCGTGGCTGAAAGACCAACCCTAGTCATCCCTGGAGACATTTTTTGCAATCGTTCAATAGAAATATTGAGATGCACACCTCTTTTATTATCGGCTAAAGCATGAATCTCGTCGGCAATCAGCCATTGCACATTTTTTAAATTGGCGCTGAATTTCGGAGAATTTAAGATAATAGCTAAAGATTCAGGAGTAGTTATCAAAATATGCGGGCAATGCTTTAACATCTTAGCTTTTTCTGAAGCTGTTGTGTCTCCTGTTCTGACACCAACACGAATATTAAGTTTTTTTCCAGATAGTGCTTCCAATTCTTGCAGTGGCTCTTGCAAATTTTTCTGAATATCATTATTCAGAGCTTTTAATGGAGAAACATAGACGCAATAAATTTTATCTTCTAACAGCTGTTTTTCATGAGTGTCAACTAGCTCATTTAAAATTGCCAGAAAGCCCGTCATTGTTTTAGTAGCACCCGTCGGCGCAGATATTAAAACATTACGCCGGCAATGTACCTCCATAACCCCATAAAGCTGAGGTAGAGAAAACTCCTTATAACGAGAAAAAAACCATCTATTTACTAGAGGATGTAAAATAGCTTGAAGATGAAGTGCTTTATAGGGTTCAGTAATTTGTGTAATCATAGGGAAGAAAACATCTTTGGGAAATAACTTTTTTGAAATATATTTTACGTGATGATAATTGATTTAGCCTATTTTTTATAATGGTTTTGGTGGAGAATTGAAGATTTGATTATGTCAAATAAGCTGAAGATAAATTAATACTTTTCAAAAAATGTCAAACGCAAATTTATTCAAACCCGCCAGCTCCAACTGTTCTGAGAATGTGCTTAATTTGATTAATAGTTTCTTGCTGATGATTTTTATCAGACATTCGTACAAAGCGCAGCAGTAAATCAACCAGCTTTTCCTCTTCCAAGCATTTGATTTTAAACCCATCTGTAATAAAGTAAAATCTAAATCCAGAATACTTCAACTCTTTAATCACTAAAGCTCCGACTGTTCCTATAATTTTACCTTTGTGAGGCGATGTTTCCAAACTCTTTAAATGTTCTAAAATCTCAATGCTCTCTTGCTTAAACTTCTTGCTTATCTCCACTAATAGTGATTCTGTAATTTCTACCTTTGCCATTCCTTCTTAACTCTCCGAATCGCTTCATCGATAGGAATGGTTTCTTCTGAAGAAAGTAAGAATTGTCGTAATTGCTCTTTAGTTGCTAAATCGTACATCTTTCTAATAATCTTATCATAAGTGTCTTCTTTAGTGCCAAAAGTATTAATCAGCTGTTTAGTTTCGACACTAAGTTGTATTGTTGAGTTCATTTTATAGCAATTATAGTGGCTATAGTTTATAAACTTTTTGAGAGAAGGTAGTATGATTTTCAATTACTTCATTTCTTTTACTTTGATCAATATTTCTTTGCCTCTTTCAGTTATCTTATAATGAACAAAAAATCTTCCTTCTGACTTAATACTTATAGCTTCGACAAGACCACATTCGTCTAGCTGCTTCAATCTTTGACTAAGTGTTCTATCGGAGGAACAAGAACTTTTAAGTTGGTTATATCTTCTTGGAGCATTTTCTAGAAGTTCAAGAATTTTTAGTGTTCCTATTTTTCCAATTATTTCAATCACTAAAACTGCTTTATTATGCTTTACTTCCATAAAGCTAACTTTAATTTAAGTTTTTAATATTATTACTGCATATTAATACTGCTAACATTACATAAGTAAAGTTTATAAAGAAAGTTAAATATTCATCCTTTTTAGGTGGTGCTTGGGGTTAAATAGGCGAATAATAAATGAAAAAAACCCTTAGGAATATTGTACTTGGAACATTTCTTGCATACAGTCCATTAGCCTGTGATGATGCACAGTTATATAGAGTTGTACCAGATGACAATAGTCTTGGTGAATGTGATTTTTCAGTAATTTATCAATGTCAAGACGACGAAAGAAAAATAGAATATCGTACCCCTTCTTGTGATGCTCCTAATAATGGATTTAAAGTTGAAGAACGTGAACAAATATGTAATGATGGGACTTGGGGAGAGTTTGGTGACTGGTATGAAACCAAAGCTTGTCCAGAAATTCCAGTACATTGTAGTGAAGGAACAATAAATGTAGAAAGGCAAATCCTAGTAGATTCTTGCGGATTAAATAATCGTGGCGCAACTGTAGAAGAAAGATCAAATCAATGCATAGAAGGAACATGGGCTGGATGGAGTGATTTTGCAGCAGTCGGAGATTGTTATGATTTTGATAATTGTGTTGACGGTTCCACTATCTTAGAAGCAAATACCTGCGGACTTAATGGAGAAGGTTTACTTACTAAAATTTGTGTTAATGGAGCTTATGAATTTGTCAGTTGTATAGATCCAGCCCAATGTCTTAATGAAACTACTTTTGAAGTTCCTTGCGGAATTAATGGACGAGGGACTGTTACAGTTTCTTGTGTGGAAGGAACTCCTGTATCTGAAAGTTGTATGGATACTGATTTGTGTAGAGATGGAGAAACAAGAGATACAGATTATCATGATACTTCTTGCGGTTTAAATGGACGAGGGATCATACTTGAAGAGACTGTTGAAACTTGTATTAATGGAAATTGGCTTGTTGAATCTACCGTGTCAGAAGATAGAACCTCTTGTTTCGATCCCGATGAATGTGTGGATGGAACGGAGAGAACTGAAGTGTGTGGGATTAATAATGCAGGTCAACAAAGAAAAGTTTGTGTTGATGGAATATATGTCAATGATGGTAGTTGTATAGATGATGACGTTTGTCGAAATGCTACTGATTATGGGACTATTAGTTGTGGTAATGAAGATAGTGGTTCAAGAGGTATTGCTTGTAACGAAGGTAATTTGTTAATAGGAGAATGTACCGGAGAAATTGAACCTGCCATTTGTACGGGATTGGAAGGGAAAGTATTATTCTCCAAATATGGGGACATTTATATCGGCAATGCTAGTAATCTTGAAGAAACAAATTTAACTAATACTGATTCTATTGTTGAAACTGAATATAATCCTAAATGGTCCCCAGATAAAAGTAAAATTGCTTTTGTTAGTTTTCTTTATACTAATCCAGCTTCACTTGATGTTTTTGTGATGAATGCTGATGGAAGCGATCGAAGAAACATTTCAAATAATTCTTATTCTCAAGATAACTATCCAACTTGGTATCCTGATGGTACCAAAATTGCTTTTTATCTAAGTACTGACAGCACCGATGTACCATATGGTTTACGGATTATAAATTTGAATACTGATGAAATAACTGATCCTAATATAAAATATATTTCAGATTTCAAATGGTCTTTGGATGGAAATAAAACCATATTTATAAAAGCATACTCTCATCCTGAAAGTTCTTATACTTCAGAAATTTGTACTGCTGATGGAAACTTTAGTAGTATAACTAGACTAACTTATAGTGATGTTTACACTTATAATAAAGATCCTTCTTATTCTCCAGACGGAAGAAAAATACTTTTTAGTTCAAATAGAGAAGGCAATAAAGATATTTATGTTATGAATGCTGATGGAACAAATCAAATTAATTTAACGAATAGTTCCTTAGAGGAGCAGAATCCTATTTGGTCTCCAGGAGGATCTAAAATTATGTTTGAACGGTATGATGAAGAGAGATGTACTATCAATGTGATGGATAATGATGGAACGAATGTTACAACTTTAGAATTTGGCGAACTAGATATCACTGAGTGTAGTAATTGGCATGGTATAGACTGGAAGGAATAAAAATGAAAAAAAACATTAGAAATATTGTACTTGGAACGTTTCTTGCATACAGTCCATTAGCCTGTGATGATGCACAATTACATCACGATACTTCTCAAGATACAGAAGATACTTGTCCGCCAGTGCCAATAGTTCCTGATGGCTGTCCAGAAATTCCAGTTGAATGTCTTGATAGTGAAACAAGAGCCATAGAATGTTTCTTTGATGATAATACTGGAATACAACATCTTACCGGAACACAACAACAAATATGTACCGACGGAAGATGGGATAATTATGGTCATTGCAGTGGAGAAATACCTACACCTCCATTACCTTTATGTTTAGATGGTTCTGTTGAAAGAGAATATAGAGTTCGTGAAAATTCTTGCGGCTTAAATAACCGTGGGAACAAAATACAAGAACGAACTACGCGATGTTTAGACGGTGTATGGACTAGCCGAACTCCGTGGTTAGATGTTGGTGATTGTCAAGACCAAGACAGATGCGTTGACGGTTCTGTAACTTCGCCACCAGATGCCTGTGGACTTAATGGAGATGGACTGCTTACTCAACAGTGTATAGAAGGTATTTATGAAAATTTATGTCTCGATCCTGCCGAATGTTTAAATGGTACTACTATTGAAGTTTCTTGCGGAATTACAGGAGAAGGTGTTTCTACGGTAATTTGTGAAGATGGATATTTGAATGTTGGACCTTGTAGCGTTCCTTCTACTGGCGAATGTATCGATGGCACAATTTTAAGTGAAGTTAGAGAGAGAACTTGTGGATTAAATGAAAATGGAAAATTTTTCCAAGAAAAAACGAGAGAATGTGTGGATGGTTATTGGACAATAGGTAGTTTGTGGACAGATATTTCTACTTGTATTGACCCAGATGATTGTGTCAATGGTTCAACTAGAACAGATATAACTGCTGATTGTGGAATAAATGGAAACGGATTTATAGAACAGTTATGTGAAGTTGGCGCTTGGGTTAATAGTCGATGTAATGATGATGATGTTTGTAGAGATGGGATAGTTAATACAGAAGATATGTCCATAACTTGCGGGTTAAATAACAGAGGCAGAGAAGTTATTGAACGAGAACAAACCTGTTCATCTGGACACTGGAGTTCCTTTAGCGGATGGACTGTTGCTTATTCTTGTAATGAGGTAGATAATTGTGTATATGGAACTACAATGTACAAGTGGAGATTATACTAATCCAGGTGTTTGTCGTGATACAGATGTATGTAAAGATGGAACACTTACAGATTATGAGTTACAGGATATTTCCTGTGGTCTTAATAACAATGGTGTACAGTTTCAGGAAAGGACGAAGGAATGTATAGATGGACAGCATGGAGATTTTGGTTCTTGGACAAATTATGAAAGCTGTTTAGATCCTGACGAGTGTGTAAATGGTACAACTACTCAAGAAACTCTTACTGATACCTGTGGTATAAATGGGCGTGGAGAGCTTATTGTTGAATATACCTGTGCTGATGGTGTTTATGATGTTGAGCATGGTAGAGAAGTACGTTGTGATGACCCTGATGTTTGTCTTGATGGTCTAGTTAATGATGAAGATATGTCTAGAACTTGTGGATTAAACAGTAGAGGCAGAGAAGTTCTGGAAAGAGAGCAAACCTGTTCATCTGGACATTGGAGTTCATTTGGTGGATGGACGGTAAGTTATGGTTGCGGAGATATTGATGATTGCAGAGATGGTGCTACTACAAGACAAACATTAATCGATGCTTGTGGAATTAATGGACGTGGAGAACTCATAACGGAATATACTTGTACTCTCGGAGCATGGGATGTTATAAATGGAATGGGAATTTCCTGCATTGATACTGATATCTGTAAGGATGAAACTCTTGTTGATTTTGAATTACAAAATATTTCTTGTGGTATTAATAACAATGGTGTACAGTTTCAGGAAAGGACGAAGGAATGTATAGATGGAC
>JACPCC010000074.1 GCA_016179995.1 Candidatus Woesearchaeota archaeon
TAGTTGTTTCTTCTAAACAAACATAACATCGACCTTTAGGAGTCAAATATGATTTACAACAAGCGGTCTTTTCAACTGTTTTAGAAACTATGAAATTTTCATCGGCCATTAGTTTATTCTCCAGAACCCATAACACTGTCTAACTCACAGCCCTCATCGTAGGACTCTAAATCTTCAAGAACTTTATTAAGTGGATTCTTTTTTGAAGAATTATTATTTAAATTATCGTTTTTCATTTTTCTGGATAATATCTATCAATTTAATAATTCTGATTGGTTTATTTTTATTCTAAAACTACTAATATTTATTAACCTTTTCAAGAAAAAGTAAAAATTACCATAGCACATAAGAAATTACTGTTTCTGACTACACCCAACGAAATTTTTCGCATAAAGAAGAAAAAGAAAAAAAAAACAATAAAAGATGGAGCTCAGTTTCTACCTTGTCTTATAGAGATAAAAACCAATTCCAAGAGCAATAGCTACAATAAAAATAGTTATCCATAGCCAAGCTAAGCCAGATAAAGCAGCCCCAAAGCTGCCCCAAGCCATACCTGCTAAAGCCTGATTACCTGGAGATGGTGCTATAGGTGCCGGCGCTGCTGCAGGAGCTGTTTCTTCTCCTGTTTTAATTGGAGTCTCTTCCACGACTTTTTTCTCTTCAGCAACTACTTCAGCTTTAGCTTTAGCTGGAACTAAACCACCGCCTCCACCACCACCGCCTCCGCCGCCACCACTACTGCTCGACGAAGAACTACTGGAACTAGAAGAACTTCCGGAGCCCGGTCTCCCACTAGCCCAACTAGAGAACTCACAGTAAGGGATTTGCCAGATACAGTAATTACTGCCAATCTCCAATATAGTTGCTTCATTTGAACGGTCAATACATTTGGTATTGGTTTGATCACAGTGCCACAATTCCGTACAGCTGCCCGAACCTCTAGGTATTTTAATTTTACAAATTTCTGGACGTAAATTATAGATAATCTTATCCCTAGTATCTTCCAGCATCCCGACGTAACCGACAGTTATACCTGCACTCGTACCTGTAGTAGTTGTACCTTGAACAGAACCAGCGTCATCATTAAAGTCTCTAATTCTACTGCTTAAAGCGCTTTTAGTTAATGTTACATTAATGAATTCTAACCAACTGCTGTTATCAGTCTCAAACATCTTCAAGTTAGCCCTTCTTCCATTAGTGTAATTTGTTTTCATCCCCGCATTAGACGAAATTACAGAACGTACAATCATTAGCCGAAGCTTCAGTTTTGAATGAAGCACATTTAGTTACACCACATTTACTTTCATTATCACAGTAACGTATCTTATAATAATACGTTGAACCGCTGGCTAATGAAGCAGGATAAGTTTTGTTAGTATTGTTTACATATCCATAAGGTGCCCCCTCAGCAATCTCGGCTACATGCCAAAGCTTGTAATCACGTACATTAGGGCTAACTACACCAGAGTCAGGAAAATGACCATAAAAGTTAGCCGAATCATACTGCGAACAAGTTGTATCACCCGGTCCAAACAATTCTAAAGTACCGTTGGTTGGCTTATCTGTGAAGTAAGTAATTAAAGCCGCATCTGGATAAAGCTCTTTCATCACTCCCACAATCTTGGGAACTCTTGAATCCGTAAAGCCGGCTGCTTCTACTCCATACCCATTGGCAACACAATACTCCTGCCCGGCACATTTGTAATCCGCACAACCAGTTTGCGTCCAACAATCAACATCGGCATATTCAACATAACCTTTATTTGCACCCTCTCCAAATTTTTCCGAGGCATTAACTTTATGCTTAAAAATATCCAAGTTATCAATATCAAAGTCAACCGTACCCGGAGTAGCCCATCCTACATTAGCCGTATCTGAAGGATTACTGATATTATTTACTGCTCCAGCTGTAGCAACGTAAACTCTTATATCTCCTCCCGCATCATATAGTTCAGGATAATTTTCTAAATCACTTTTTTTGATAGCAATCATTCCACCGCCACTTTCTTTACAAGCCTGCTGCTTATTGCCCGAGATTGAAATTGGTGCTTTTTTCCAACTGCCACTATTACAGACATAAGCTTCCGTAGTTTCAGAGGCTTCACCTTGAGAAGTGCTCCAGTTCCAGATATCTTTGAAATAAAACTCAAATCCAGCATAGGCATTACTGTCTAATGAAGTACATCCACCGGTACTAGTTTCCAAAACCAAAAGTATCACCAAACCCCATTTCTTTCATTCCGAAATCTATTATATCCACTTCTGCTGGAGAAGCATCCCCTCCCACATCAGAACCTAAAGGTGTCGGTGCTCCTTTTTCCATTCCTTGAAAATAACTAGATTCAATACCTGAATTACACCATCCTGAAACCCAGGTACAAGCACTTTGATTTAACGTACCATTAGTTGCGTTAAGAGCAAAACCACCACACGTAGCAGAAGTAGATTTACTTGAATTAAAGCATTGTGGCTGACAACCAATATTTGACCAATAACAAAGTGAATTGCTTTGACATTCTGCTTGATCTGTAGTACCTGCTATATTTGCATCATCAATTCCATTGCTATAACTACTGTTCCAGTTACAAGCAAAGGGCTTTTCGTCACAGAACTGCATTTGTGCATTATATACACAACGAGATTTGCTATTACAAACTGCCGCACTATAACTATATTGGGGACATTCTGTACCCTTATCTACATCACAGAAGGGTTGTAGCTCTTCCATCCAGCCACAGCCTTGTTGTCCAGCGCATCCGGTTTGGTTGCCATTATACTTGAAACAACTCATACCAGAGCCACCCATACTCATTATTGCACCACCAGCCATTCCGCCGCCGCCCATCTCACTGCCAAATCCTACAGGATCACAAAAACCACTTTTCCAATTACATCCTGCGGTAGTACAACTATTTTGATCAGCATTACCCCAACATCCAACAGAACTTCCACCCATACTTTTTCCTTCACAGAAAGTTCCCCATTCATCATGTTTCCAATTACAATATTGGCTATGATTATAATTTTGGCTGTCATTAATTCTCTGAGTGCAGTTTGCTTCAGTATTAAACTGTCCACAAGCAAACTTCATGTGGTCGCACCATCCACCGCCATAAGCGCCAGCGCCACTACTAGAGGTAGAGTTAAACCAATTACAAGGTTTTTTTCCAGCACTATCGGCTGTTCCTGCATCTTCACAATCAGTTCGCCCATTATCATCATAACCTGCACAAAAATTATCTACCCACGTACCTGTAAAACTCCAATCAGGATCACACCAACCTTGCTGTCCACCTGCAAATCCTTGGAAGAATTGATCAACCGTCCATACACAACCAGTAGTATTAGCTTCACGACATTGAGGTTCTGTCTTACCCATGCAATTACCGCTCATAGTCCAGTTTTCTTCACAAAATCCCCCAAAACCAGAATGCCAAGTACAGTTCCCATCGGCAGCACAATTATTCTGATTTCCGTCCTTCTTCCAACAGCTTGCCCCAGGCATATCACACCATTCACCCCAATTCTCACTCATCCAGACACATTGATTACTATTGCAAGAGGCTTGATCAGAATACCCAAAACAATCCTTTCCTCCAAAACCAACCATAAAAGTTCCACCACAAAAAGTATCACTAAAGCACATACTATCTGCGCAATCCATTTTTCCATTATTATTATTATCGATGCCATCCCAACATATTTCCTTCTGAGCACCGCCGGTAGTTAAACTACAAGTACTGGAAACACTATCCCAACTACATTGTGTAGCTTTACTTGTATTTCCTTTCTTTGCACCAAAATTAGTACATTCACTTTCATCATTACATTCATCGCAGCGATCTTCACAAGTTTTCTCAGAATTAGAAACACACTTGCCTTTAGATTCATCGTTTTGATTACTTAAATCAGCTACCCATTTACACTTAGCTTTACTATTTTTACAATAATATGATGGTTTCTTATCTGCTTCTGAAGACTTAAAGTTTCCAGTATAACCACAAGAAGCACAATCAGTATCACAATCTTTAGCAATTCCTTTTTTGAATTCCTCTTTAACTTTACAAAGACCAAAACCATTTGAAGCAGTAGAATCAGTTGTAAAATCACACATCCCTAGTTTAGAGCTAAAACAAGAATCTTTAGCACTTTGCAAACTAGTCCATAGAATTACAATAAGAATCTGTAATCCACTTTCCCCCAGCTGCTTCACAAGTTTGTTTACTGTCTAGATAAACCAGACTTTCTTTTCCCTCTTCAAAGATTTGATCTGCTTTAAACTCACACCTTTCTGAAGCATTATTCCATTTACAGGGCATATACCAAGGATTGCTGGCTATCTGATTACATAAAGCTTGATCAGTATAGGAATTATAATCCTCACAATAAGTGCCACCTTGTGAACTGCAGCAAAAAGGAAGCTGACTCATCGAGGTACACATATCAGAGTTATTAGAACTATTAATGTAATTACATCTTATCCCACCAATAGTTGAATCAGTATTATTTATAGTAGCATTTCCTCGACAAGGATTAACTGGATCACTTCCACTCCAAGTACATCCAGTAACATTCTCACAAGCACTTTGTCCTTGGTAATCAAACAAATAACATCCAGGATACCAAGGTATAAAATCTGTTTGAATCCCGCCCGCTCCAGTTACTGGGTCTTGACATAAAGAACTAGTCTGATTCCATAAACAATAAAATGAGCTCATACAATCTTGTTCCCCATTCCAATTAGCACAACTTTTGGTAGAAATATCTTTAAAACACCAGCCGTCAGTTGTATTTGCTGGTGTAGAAGTATCATTATTCCAAGTACATCCTAATTTCAAAGCCGTTCCGTTTCCCCGACAAGAGGCTTCAGTCCCACCCTTCCAGGAATCCCAACTCCAACAACCTTTCTCTTCACACGAACCACCTGAATAAGTGTTCCATTTGCAAGACCTTCCTGAACTAGAATTGGCCGTAGTACAAGTATTTTCAGTATTATAACTCCAACAATTTTTTTCTTCACAATAAGGACTGTTCCATTGACAGCTTAATCCTGCGCTATTATTTACACAAGCAGTAGAATTAGTATAACTATTATCCCAACAAGATTTTTTTGAACAATAACCGCCATTCCATTTACAATCATTATTAGTATTACAAGTAGTAATATCTGTCAAATCCCAACATCCGGATTCTTGACAGTAATTATATTGAGCATTCCATTTACAAGCACCGCCATCATAACCTGTTCCTGCAGTACAAGTAGAAGAAGTGGTATAGTCATTACAACTTTTTCTCATACAAGAACCCCAACCGCAACCAGTTATTGCTTCACAAGTTGATTCTGTACTGTAAGACCAGCATTGCTTTTCCGGCGGCCCCATACACCAATTATCATTCCAGTTACATTGAATACCTAGACCATTTGATTCACAAGCAGCTTCCGTAGTTCCATCAAAAGCCCAGCAATCAACCTCCGTACACCAAGAATAGGAATTGCTTGTCCATTGACAAGTTTTATTTATAAAAAGACTCGAAGAAGAATTGTCAGATTGAATACAGGAACTTTGAGAAAAAGCATTCCAACAAGTTTTTTCCTCACACCAGCTGCCCCAAGGGCTTGTCTTCCACTCGCAAGTAAAAGCATCACTGCTAGATTCACAGTTTGTTTCGCTAGTATAATCCCAGCAGCCTGTTGCTGAAACATATCCGGCTAAGCCTAAAGCCACAAGTACGAATAATATTAATAACATCCATCTTTTTTCCATTTTAATCCCTCTGTTTTTTAACAGCTGACTATGTTTTTTTTAACTGTTAATAAATTATTGATTATTTTTCTTAATATTCTACTTTTCTCATCATTTCATTTAGAATAGGCGCGGTGCAAAAAAATAGACGACAAATAAGCGTACTCGAAAACAATAAACACACACCATCCACCTATTTTTATAAGTAAAGAATAAAACCATATTTAAACATTTCTCTTCACGACGATAGAAATTACTAAAAGATTATAATTGGATAAATTTGTCAAAAAGTAAAAAACTAATTTGAAACTATTTTAAAAAAAGAAAACAATTTTAAAAATCATTAAAAAAATTAAAAAAAATCTTGCCTTTGGGGATATTTTACCAGGGGGTGGTAGAGAACATGTAAAGGCAAGATTTCGAAAAACATGATTTTGCAGGAGTTATTGAAATCATTGAGCACCAATAATAATAAAGGAAATAAAAAACTGCAGTCCTTGAGGTGTCGAATAGGTGTTTGGTAAATGAGACTTAAATAAAACTTCAACAAAGATAAATTCCGCTGAGAGTTTATCTTTATTATTATTGAGAGATTCTCCCAATAAGGTTATTATTTAGTCCCAATCACCGAACTGCAGTTTTTCAGCCTTTACTTGCTTACTACTTGCTCGCAACTCTTGCTTACTTGCTTACTTGCTTGTAACTCTCACTTTTAACGTAACTCTCGCTTTTTATGCCCTAAACCAGTTCTATTCCTAGTTCTTGGCTTAAAGCACGTGCTTTACGCTCAGTGTGTTTGTTATCAATCTTACCTAAAATCCAAGGCGAGTTGACTCCAGTAATGATAGTCATGACAGTTAATTTGCCTTTCATATCATCAGCAACTCTTGCACCCCAGATAACGTTAGCATCCTCATCCAAACTTTCTGTAACTAGCTCACCAATATGAGATACTTCATCCAGAGTCATATCCGGTCCACCAGTGATGTGGATTAAAGCACCTGTAGCGCCTTCGTAGTTGATATCTAATAAAGGATTGCTTAGAGCACCTTTAACGGCTTCTTCTACTCTATTATTTGTATCTGAACTACCTACACCAATAGCTGCTACTCCGCCGTTTGACATGATAGCTTTAACATCTGCGTAATCTAAGTTAACTAAGGAAGGCACAGCAATAGTTTCAACAATACCTTTAATCATCGTGGCAATCAATTCGTTAGCTACAGCAAAAGCTTGTTGAATAGGTAGATTTCCAGCAATCTGTACTAAGCGATTGTTGTCGATAACAATTACCGTATCTGATACTTGTCTCAATTGCTGTAAACCAAATTCTGCTTTGTCGCAACGAGCTCTTTCAATGTTGAAGGGCATAGTTACAGTTCCAATAACAATTGCACCCGTATCTTTAGATACTTGAGCTACAACCGGAGCTGCTCCTGTTCCTGTTCCTCCTCCCATACCGGCACAGACGAAAACCATATCTGCACTTTTCAAGGCTTCTTTAATTTGAGTCAAAGATTCTTGTGCGGCTTCTGCTCCTTTATTTGGAAAACCGCCGCAACCTAATCCTCGTGTGCAATCTTTACCAATAAGAAACTTACGATCCGCACCAGTAATTCCTAAGTGCTGCTGGTCGGTGTTAGTTGCAATAATTTCTGCCCCTTTTATTCCTTTTTTATAGAGCCAACCAACCATGTTGTTACCAGCTCCGCCAACGCCAATTACTTTAATGTTGGCTTGGTTCAAATCAAATTCTGGCTCAGAAGCAGACGATAATCCGCTTAAGGCCTTCTCCACAATAAATTCCATTTTTACCACCTCAAGTTTTTTCTATTTGTTTCCTTTTTGTTTTTTTTCTTTTTTTTATCTCTTATTTATATCCCCCTAATATACTCCCAAACATATATATTATACCACCTAAAAGGTTATATATCAGCGGAACCTTTCTACTTTTTAGAAGCCTACCAGCTTAAACCAAGAAACTAATAAGTAAGTTGAACCAGAATTTACCAAATACAATTTACTTTATACCAACCAAAACCAACCAAGTAGAGCCGTCAAAAGTTTACCAGACTTTTGTGGCAATTAATCTTTTTTTAAATAATATTTCTTAAGGTATATCCAACCACTATTTAAGCATTTATGTGATTAAGAATATATTCTAGTTACTACTTTGAATTAAAGAAAAAAGATAAACCCCCAGTTATTTGTCGTCGAAAAAGAAGAGAAGAAAAAGGCAAGAAAAAGACTAATAATTAATAATATACTCTTTTTCCGTTTTCTTTTCGGACTTTTCAGTTTTATCTTTTTCTCCCGATTCATCTTTCGCATCTGGTTTAGAATCCGATTTAAATAATTCTTTGCCTTCAGAAATCACTTGTTTGACAGCACCTGCAGCCGCGTCTTTCTTCCTCGCTAAAATTGAAGCAATATCATTCATATATTTAGCTGGATCTTTGATACGGCTGCGCCATTTAGAAAAATAAGTAATAGGTTCTAGAGGAAATTTTGGCGGTTTTTCTGGTGTGTCTTTAGCATGCCCTAAAGCGACGATAGACTGAATACTAATTTCTGCCGGAACATTCAACAGATTTCTAACCCCTTCTTCATCGAAAGCTCCCACCCATCGTGTTCCTAGACCCAGAGAATGGGCTTCTAGAAGCATATTTTGCGTTACTGCTGCACAATTTTGGACAGTATATAAATTTCTACCACGAGAGCCATAATAACGTTCAGCTTTTTCCGGCTCGGCGCAAACGACGATAAGTATCCAGGCCAGGGCAATTTCATATTGACCATAACACAATTCTGCTAGGCTTTGCTTTTGATCTGAATTATAGACTAAAATAAATTTCCAATTTTGCAGATTCCCGCAGCTGGGAGCATGCCTGCCCGCATCTAAAACACGAGAAATATTTTCCCAGGAAACAAATTTAGGCTGGAATTCTTTAATAGTACGACGGGATTTAATTAAGTCTAAGATGTCTGACATTTATCTATCACTTTGAGTTTTATCTTTTTAATGATATTTTAGGTTTCTTTTTTTTAGTTTTTATTAATACACTACACTTTACCAATATCGAAGTATTATCTGCTGGTATTTATAGCTTACGCTGTGTCTATGATTAAATTGTTCTGTTAAAAAGAAGAATAAGCTAAAATGTTTTTTGTTTCATAAACAATAGAACTGAATAATTTCTTTGCAACTATCTTACAGAAAGTGCATTCTGCCATAACCTACCCTTTCAAACTTATTCCAGCAGTAACTTTACTCACTTCTTTGCCATTAGTGTCTACAAGCGTTAAAGTGATATCTACGCTGTTCAAATCTCCGACAGAACCTTCATTATAGGCAAAACCTTGAGGAATACGCACACTAGTACTAAGTGTCTTACTAGCGACTATTTTCTGCAGTGATAAAGGCAAAGGTATTTTCTTCTCAAAGTCAGGATAACCTTCTACTTCCATAATCAGATGGTCCATTTTGATAGGGCCTTCTTCGCCATTCTTAATAGTTATAACTACATCTGTAATCTTGCCCCAAGTGGTTTTCCATTCTTTTCTTACACTAGTTAAAGCAATAGAAACTTTAGTGTATTTAGTGATATATTCCGTATCATCTACTTCTGCCGTCGGTGTATCAGCATCTGCAGTTGTCACAGTATTATCGGCTGCGGTATTAGATGTATCTGCTGCTGAATCTGAGGTATCTGCCGTATTGGAAGCAGTAGTTGTAGATGTATCTGAAGTGTCTTCATCCGCAGCATTATCATCTGTAACTTTACTTTTAGTAGCAGAAACTTTCTCTACATCTGCATCGTCGTTATCGCCAGCAAACATACCTGTAAAATTGAAACTAGGCCAATCAATTGAATCAGAATCCGGATCTGCAGTTACACGACCTAAGAAAAACACTGCCAATAATACACCTAAAATTAAAACAGATTTAATAACTTTACGAGGAGTTATCTTGATAGTAATAGGTTTGTCTAAAGGACCATTCTCCATATCATTTCGTGGATGGTGAAAAAAGTGTTTGTCCATGGTGATTACCAACAATTTTAGGATTAAATTAATATTAATTACCCTTGAATATAGTTTGAGAGATAGATATTCCTATATAAACTTTTTGCTAAACTTGAGATTTAATATTAAACTTTTCACGTAATATTTATATAAACCTGCTTTTTATAGTGAAGTTATAAACCTAAAATAGACAATCTGAGTTTAATCAAACCAAAAATGAACAAAGAAAACAAAAACAAAAAACAGCACCAAAACAAAGATTCAGCGTCTAAAAATCAAGCTAAAGATTATAACATTAAAACCTCTTACACTAAAAGCTCCGACACCAAAAATTTCAACATTAATAAAAATTCTGTTTCTACCTTTCCATCTAACAAACCTAACACCTCACAAAACACCAAAGGTCTGCAGGCTAAAAAATCAGAAAATTTCAGTGAATGGTACACTCAAGTTATTCAAAAAGCGGACTTGGCAGATTATTCCGTGGTCTCAGGATGTATAGTCTACAAACCAAATTCTTATGCCATTTGGGAAAAAATTAGAGATGTTACTGATAAAAAATTTAAAGCCATAGGGATACAAAATGCTTACTTCCCCTTATTTATTCCAGAATCCTTGTTAAAAAAAGAAGCCACTCATTTACAAGGCTTTTCTCCAGAAGTTGCTTGGGTCACTCAAGGCGGAGATACACCATTAGGAGAAAAACTAGCTATTCGCCCTACTTCTGAAACAATCATGTATGATTCTTATTCAAAGTGGATTCGCTCGCATCAAGACTTGCCCCTGCGTTATAACCAATGGAATAATGTTGTAAGATGGGAATTCAAACATCCTGTTCCTTTTTTGCGTGGACGCGAGTTCTTATGGAATGAAGGGCATACTTGTTTTGCTACTAAAGCTGAAGCAGAAAGTGAAGGCCCACAAATCATCGGCATTTATGATGATGTATGTAGAGATTATTTAGCTCTGCCTAGCTTAATAGGTCGCAAATCTGAAACCGAAAAGTTTGCCGGCGCAGAATATACAGTCAGTATGGAATTCGTAGTACCAAACGGAAAAGCCATTCAAGGACCGGATTTTCATCATGATGGACAGATATTTGCCAAAGCGTTTGATATTACTTTTATGGATCAAACTGGCCAGAAACAGCATGTCTGGCAGAACACTTGGGCTATTACTACTAGAATGATAGGTGTTATGGTCGCTATTCATGGTGACGATAAAGGTCTAATTATACCACCCAAAGTTGCCGCTACTCCTGTTGTTATAGTCCCTATAATTTTTTAGAAATAAAAGCTAAGCTAGAAAAGATAGGCTTTGCCGTCAAATTAGATGATCGTGAAGGTTATTCTCCTGGATGGAAATATAACGAATGGGAAGTAAAAGGTATACCACTAAGGTTAGAAATTGGACCAAAAGACTTAGAGAAAAAACAAGTACTAGTTGTACGCCGGGATACTGGAGAAAAACAAGCCTTGCCTATCAACGGAATTGATGAAGAAGTTAAACTTATTCTGGACCAAATTCAAGACAATTTATTGCATCGAGCAGAAGAATTATTAGATAGTTCTATAGCCCAAGTTAACAGTACTAAAGAAGCTGAAAAAGCTTTGGAAAATAAAAAGATTGTATTTGGAGCTTGGTGTGCTACTGCCGGCTGTGAAGAAGAGCTTAAAACAAAATTTGCTATCAAGACATTAAATTCACCATTAGAACAAGCCGATCTTAAAACTATGAAATGTTTTGCTTGCAGTGAAAAAGCTAATAAATGGTTCCATTTTGGTAAGAGTTATTAGGAATCAGTAAATTATAATTTGGTTGGATCTTTATTAGGTAGCAGATTATGAGTTTTATATTTTCTATATTTCAAGACCATTTGGTTTTTAAAAAGAGGCTAATTACTATCTTAAAGAATGGCCGCAGAAGAACCAATAGTTAATCATAAAACTGAAGTAACCCTAGAAAATTTAATTAATTCTACGAAAGTAGTAGTTAATGGTCAAAAAAGCATAAGAAAATATGTTTTAATATTATATGAGGGTGATGATTCAACCGCACCAGAAAGTTTACTAAATCGCTTAGATAAAGAAAAAATTACTTGTTTTGTAATCCCTAAAACCGATTATATTGAAGAGAAATCACGACCACAAGATTATAAACAGAATTATTATTTAGTTGATATTTCTATGTTGAATGTTGTTTAGGAGAAATAAAAGAAATAGATTAAAAGTATTTGTTTAGCTCGGCGCGGTCAATAGGTTTTCCGAGCGTAACCATTCGTCAGATGATTCAAGTTCCCCGCCAGATAAATTAAATTTATTGTTTTACACCGACTACACATTTATAGCGGGGCGAGGAAAACAGACCGCAAAATTGCTAAACAAATACGATTAAATTAAAGAACATAAAAAAAATAAGAAATAAGATTAAAGCCTTATTCTTCCATGAATTCTTCCATCTTTGCCGGCATTTCTTCATTTCCAGCGAGCAGACCCTTATTTTTCATAAAGTCTCTAGCCATCAGATAGAATACCAAACCTACTGATTTTTTACCTTTGTTGTTGCAAGGCACGACTAAATCAATATTATTTGGCTGGTTGTTAGTATCACATAGAGCAATTACTGGAACACCAGTTCTGTTAGCATCTTCTACAGCGTTTTTGTCTGTAAATGGATCACAAACCATAATTAACTTAGGTTCGATAAAAGTTTCTAATTGAGGATTAGTTAAAATTCCAGGCGGATAACGAGCAGTAAATACTTTAATACCAGTTAATTGATGCAGCTTCTTCAAAGCTTTCCATCCGTTTTCACGACGGCTGACGATTAAAATATCTTCAGCATTATATTGGCAGACCATATTAATTGCTAATTTAATCCGCTCATCAATCTTCTTCAAGTTCAAAACACTAAGGCCATCAGGTCTAGTTTTGTAAATGAAATTACTCATATACTTCGTTTTAAACTTCGTTCCGATATGGATACCAGATTTTAAGTACTCATTGGAATCTATCAATAAAATTTCTTGTTCGTCTCCCATTTTATGTTCTCCATTTGTTTTTTAATCTATTTACTTCAGAGCAAAGTAAAACAAACAAGAATTAAATAATTATTCTCGTCTGCATTTTCTTTCGCCTCATGCAGCAATGTCCTGCTTATCTGCACCGGTAATTTAGTTTTGATTAAGCACAACGTTGGCTTTAAAGTGCTTATTTAGAGGGTTATTTATAAAGATTTGGGATGGAAATTAGAACAGTTGAGATAATTAGATTAGGGTAACAATTTTTTTAGTTCAAACATAAACAGTTTAGCTCGTTTTATAGATGTTTCTGCTTTTTGCTTCTGAATAGATTCTGTCATCTCATATTGAAAACGAGAACGCTTATCTAATTCCAAAGCATAAAAATTAATTATCTCATCGGATTTCACAGAAGCAATCTCTAATGCATCTTCTTTTGCAGTTTCATACTCTTCCAATAAACCTTTCTTTATTTTATCCCTCACTAGAACAATTAAAGCGTCATTAGTAACTTTATGAGCGACTTTATCTCCTGTTTTATAGCCAAATTCTAGCAAGACAGCATTAGCAATGTAAAACATAGAATAATAGGAGATTACTACAACCCAAAGATAGGGATTTAACGGACTATTGATACATTCTTCTGCTAGATTTAAGGATAAATCTGCATTTTGATATACATCTCTCGAGCCACATCGCTCTTTTCTTTTTTAATCAAACCATCTTCTAAGTATTTAGAGAAATTAGCTTCTGCTTCTTTTTTTCTATTTTCTTCAACCAATTTGGAACATCTCGTAGTAACTTTCTATCCCGTATAAAATAACATTACTTTTAAAAGCTTCTTTTCCCACATTAAGTTTTGGATCGTTTAACATCTCTAAAAATTGATGTTCTGAAAATACTAAACAATGTAGTGGCAAAGGTAATAATCTTGCTTGAGAGATTATACTTTTCTCACAGATTTCTTCCTGTCTTTCAGGAACAATAAACATCAAATCAATATCCGAACTTTTAGTTTGTGTTTTCTTGGCATATGAACCAAAGAGCAGAAGTATAAAATATTTTGTATTAATTACTTTTTTAAATTCGTTTAACATTACAGACATGTTCTTATCTTTTAAGATCTCTTCTCTTCGGAGATATTCAGCCTCAAAAATGAGAGGATGAATCTTTTGAATCAACTTAACTCTCTTAGAAGGTCCAAATGATTCTAATTTAATCAATGAATTGTGTTCTAGTCTTTTTACCATTGAATGAACATTCTTATAATCTATTTTAAGAGCAAAAGAGATATTACGAATACTTAACTCTTCATTTTTGTGTTCTATTAAATATTTAATAATTATAACATCTTTATTTTGCATGTGAGTATTTAATCCTCCAACCGACACCCAGTAGATATTGCCATAGAATTATGGTAATAAACACATATATTTAAAGTTATCGGTAAAAAGGTACTGTCTAAACAGCGAATGATGACCTGCCGTTCGCTTAGTGCTTTTATGAATGTGTTTTGATATTGAAAAATATTATTATTCTCGATAAAAAGCACCATCCAACCAATCTTACGAATCGTTGTTCTTCGCTCACTTTTTGGCTAGGTCATCATTCGCTAAAATGACAGTATCCGGCAAAAATAGACTTTAAACTACTCTCTCAGCTTCTTCAACATAACGTAAAAGCAGGTCTTTATAAATCACTTTATCTAAAGAATGAATCTCTTTCAAAGTAACCCAAATATAATCACTATGTTCTTTAGATAATTTAACTTTATCCGTAGAAGATTTGGCTAAGTAAATCTTGGTCAACGTCTGAATACCATCTTTCTCTAGCTTCAAAGATTTGAGCTCAGTAATAATTTTACAGTCCAGCCCAGTCTCTTCTTTAATCTCCCGCAAAGATGCAGAGATAAAATTCTCGTTTAGTTGAACTTTACCACCTGGAACTTCCCAGGCACCGATATGGTCTAAATGAATATCTTTGATTTTCTTTAGTAGAAGATACTTGCCATGATAACGAACTAGAACTTTGACTTGATTGATAATTAATGGATGAGCCATAATTAAGTATTATTAATTTTAAACTTCTTAAACTTTATCACTAAGAAGCCAATTTAAACAACTCACACAATCTCATCCAAAATTATCCCTTGACAAATAGGATTAGTTTTAGAAATATTACCTATTAATTTTGGATTAAAATTAGTCAATACTTCTTTGCACCAGCCGAGGGCATAAGTATAAACACAACAAGAAGCATGAATTCCGCCAAAACCAAGTATAGTTTCAGAAGGAGAGCGATGCACAGTATTACAAATATAATCAATTTCTTTTTGACGTTTAACTATAAAGTCAGATTCATCAAAATTAGGTATTAAGTAAGATTTTTTAAATAGTTTAATCAAAACTTTATCACGAAGTGGATGTTCATCAGAATCAACTAAAAATACGGGCTTTTTTGAAGAGTAAGATTCATTAACATACCGGACCATATTTTCTTTATAATTAGAGTTAATAGGTTTACCGTAGTCAGGATGTATGATAACTAAAGCATCAATA
>JACPCC010000075.1 GCA_016179995.1 Candidatus Woesearchaeota archaeon
AAAAATACAAGTGATGCTACTTGGTCTGCAATGGAAGAATTTTTCTCAACCCATAAAGTAGGTCTTGTAAATTTACTAGAAAAACATAACAGAATGGGGTTAGTCTCAAATTGGAAAGAATTCCCAGACATTCCTTTGATTCTATCATTATACTTGACTCAAAGTAAAGAAATCAATTTATACATTGAAGCATTTCTAGAAATCCCACCGCCAAATTATAGTACAACTGTATCAATAGATTCAAATGGAAAACTACGTTTTGATTCTATTGATAGTATATTAGGTGAAGCACCAGAATATTATCATCCAATTCTAATTCCAGATGAAAAAACTAAATTCTTGGCAATGCTTCCTCAGTTTCAAAAAGAATACAAAAGATTGAAGCTAAAGTACCAAAGAACTAAGTAAAGTTAATGATTTTTAAAATGTTAACTAATTTATATTCACTATTTTCTATTATCTACTATTTACTCTACTAAAACTCCAACCTTTCCCGGTCTAGCCTGCTTAGCTTTCTCCTCAGAACTACCTTCTCCGGATAAAACTAGAACTTCACAGCCAAATTCTTTCTCTAAAAAGTCTTTAGCCTCGACCATTACTTGAATCTCTTCTTCCTGTGAAATTACAAACTCCGGCAGTTTGCTGGCATCTTTTAACAAAGCCGGCACAATTTTATTCAAATCACGACCTTTCAATCCCTCACTGCCTTGCTCCAAAACTTTTCTCATGACCTCTCCTATATTGCGGGTAACTTTAATTTCTTTAGATAACAAACTATAAAGTTCATATAACCAACTATCAGCAATAAAAATGGTAAATTTCTGGGCTTTCTCCAATTTAGCCAGCTTCAAAACTTTACGCATGCCTTCAACTGTATCTTTAACCAGCTCTTCAGCAGCTTCTGCTTTATGGCTAATCAGGCTTTTATTGACCTCCGGCCAAGAGGAAGATGAAACTAACTCACTACCTAAATTTAACTCTTCACTTAAATGCGGAGTAATAGGATTCAACAACTTGCACCAAATATCTAACACTTCAAGAATAACTTTCCTATTAGCTCCTCCTCGGCGTACATACCATCTTAAATCGTCGTAAAAACTAAAATAAGCTGTAGAAGCAAGATCTCTTAACGCATACTTCTTCATCGCTTCTGAAATCGAATTCAAGTGCCTATGTACTCGTGAAAGCAGCCAATCATCTATCAACGAATTTTTGCCCTTCAACTCTTTTATCTCTTCAACTAAAAGAAGAATCCGTTCTAAAGCACTTTTGTAATTGAAAACTACTTCCTCTTCCCAAACCACATCAACATGCGGGGAACCAATGTGAGCATAATATAAACGCATGGCATCAACACCATATTTTTGCACCGCTTGGGGTATAGGTTCTGCTCCGCCTTTACTCTTGGAAATCTTACTGCCCTTGCCTGTAACCCACCAATTGACAAATATTCCTCTCGGCCACTTTTCCTCGGGCAAAATAGCTACATGATTCATCAAGAAAACAGGGAAATGCACCGTCTTATGCTCTTTTCCACCCAGATTCATATCTAAAGGGTAAAAATAATCAAACTCTTCTTTAACCGCCTTCCACTTCTCCACCCCTGCGCCTTTACCTAAAAACACATAATCAAAAAATTCTTCTGTCAACTCTTCTTTAGTTAAATATTTATTATTGATAAATTTAGAAACAATATAATAAGCCGGATATAAAGTTGAATCACTAATAGGTTCAATAGTCCATTTATTATCGAATGGAAACTTACTGCCTAACCAATTTCCTAATCTAGCACAAGCTCGGTCATTGAACCATTCTAAAACACCGGGCATATTTTCATAATACTCTTCGGGAAAGATACGCATTTCTTTAGCTTGCTCTTTACTTCTTTCCGTCAACTCTTGATTGGAATAACGTATAAACCACTGGTCATCTATTTTCTTAACGATAACTTTATTTCCACAGCGGCAAATAACTTCTTCACTTAAATCATGCAGAATATCTGCTTCTTTCTTCTCTAACAATTCTGCTTTCATCAATTCTTTCGCTTCTTCTACTTTTTTGCCGGCATACTTGCCGCAGTTCTGCATCATCACACCAGTATGATAACCGGCTTTGTAAATTTCTTTAGTAGCTTCTTCTAATTTAGGATTGTCTAAAGAAGTAATCCCCATATTCTCGACAATTTCTTTAGCTGGATAATCTCCATAGCCTTTAGTTAAAATAATAGGAATCAATTGTAAAGCTTTAACCGCTTCTGGTTTCAAACCGTATTTTTCTAATTCAGTTGTATTCTCTTGCAACACTTTAAGAGCCACATAATCATAAGGCGCATCACTAGGAACAGAAGTTACAATTCCCGTACCAAATTTAGGATCGCAAAAAGAAGCCGGATAAACTGGAATTTCTCGTCCAATTCCGGGAGCCAAAACCTGCCGGCCAATCCATTCCGCAGCTTTAATTGTTTCGCCTACGACGAGATTCTCTTTTTGATAACTTAACTTTTCTGCCGCTTCGCGACTAACTATCCATTTCTCTCCAGCAACATCAACACGTACATACTCCGCTTGCGGGTTAATCCAAAGATTAGTTTGTCCAAAAACAGTTTCCGGACGTAAAGTGGCAGCAATTAAATAATCTTCACCGCACTTAAATTTCAATAAAGTAAATTCTTGTTTTTCTGCATTTCCCCCTTTAGAAAGATCTGTTTCAGATGGATCTACAGCAACAGGTCCGCATTTAACGCAAGCCGTGGCAAAATATGGTTTTTGCACTAGTAAATTCTTCTGCATTAACTTACGAAATTGCCAGTCGATAAATTTCCCATAATCAGGATAAGTCGTACAAGTAAAACGTTCCCAGTCGCATAAGAAACCAAACTTCTGCCAGTATTCTTTCAGATACACTTCATTGAAATAAGCAATAACTTTGTCTGCACTTTCAAGCTCAAGAATTTTCTCTTCTGAACAGCCATTATTGCGCAAATAAGCCATCCAATCGGCATCTTTATTCTTGACTTTATTACCAAAAGCAATAGCTTGATTCCCAGAAGCATGCGTACCAACGGGAAATAAAACCTCTTTGCCCTGCAGGCGCTCATAACGGCAGATAGCGTCGGTGTAAGAAAAACCTCGCATGTGTCCTACGTGCAAATAACCAGAGATGCCCGGATAAGCAAAAATCATCATGAACTTTTCTTTGTTCTTATGAACCTTAGCCTTACCTAATCCTGCCTTTTCCCAGGCTTTCTGCCACTTGCGTTCAGTTTTCTCCCAGTCTATAGCCATTGTTGGCAAGGTTATAGAGAGAGGTTTTTAAACGTTACGGGTGGATTTAGGTTATGAAGAGTTAGGCTTTCCCAGAAAAATAAGTAGTTAGAAATAATAAATCAATTCCTCTTTAAAAATAATCCAAAAATAATCATTTAATTCTTTAAGATTTCTTCTAGCAATTCAGGAAATTCCTCTGTTCCCATATCGCCAAGAGTATAATGCCCTCTTCCTTCTAATTCAACAATCTTTCCACCCAATACTTTATAAAAAAGGTTCAAACTTTTTTTACCATCCTCTTCTTCATCATTAGCAGTGAACATTACAATCCATTTTACTCGATCCTTGATGGTTTTATCAATAGGATAAGTGTAATATTCCTTTCTAAATTCATCATTTTTGTCAGGTATTTTCCAAGGAGCGACGAGGATTAGTTTGAAAATTGTTCTCTTTGTTTCTCCCAACTAGCGTACCAAGAAAGCACAACCGCAACTATGTCCGATTAAAATAGTATTTTCATCAACATTATATTTCTCGAATTCTATCTTAAATTTTTTATACTCCGGTTGCCAAGGCGAGGGCATTAAAGGAGTTTCAGTTTTAATATTTTTAGCAAGAAGCTGTTTCTTAGTCCAAGGAATCCAGTGTTTATCATAAGTTCTTGTTTCTGGATTCATTGCTTTTTCAGCATTTCTAGGACATCCATGAATGATAAGTACATTTTTAGCCGTCATATTAAAGCACCGCTACAGATACATTACCTCACCATCAACAACACTTTCTTCTGTCTAATGGTCAAATATGGTTTAATTAATTTCTTTTTTAAGAGAATATCTTGAGTTAAGATCAAAGCCCTTTGTTTAGATTTTTCTAGAAGTAAATCATCGACATAACCTTTCTCTGGCAAGACTATTATTTCTTTAGTTTTCAATTTATTTATTAAAATGGCTAACACTAATTTCGCCGCAGCTTTCTCTTTCCCATCAGCAGTAGATTTTATTCTTTCTAGTTCGTCTAAGCTCGCCTGCAAAACAGCTGTTTGATAGGAAAAATCACAAACATCATCCAATAAACTAAACAAATCAATTTTCCATTCTACTGCTGAAAGCAAAGAACTAGTATCGATAATTAGTAATTTTTTTAATTTAGGTGTCATTGTCAATTTTTATACCAGTTAATTATTGTTTTTGAATTCTTTCACCTGCCGCATCTTGTACCACAGTCAGCCAAAACACTCTCAAAAAACTAAGTAATAGAGGAAATGACAAAACTAAAAGTAAAGCCCACCAGAAATTAACATCTTTCTCTGCGGCTTTATAACAAACCATCAATAGTCCAAATATTAGAAGATGAAATAGAGCATAAACAGGAAACAAATACCAGCTTTTTTTCACAGAGAAATTTAACCAAACCGTTAAAAAACGCTTCCAACCGTGAATATTGAGCAACGCCACACCCGTCAAAAAGAAATAGAATAACACAAATATTAGTAACCATAAAAAATTGGACCAAGCAGATGAAGATATTAGACCAATCCCTAATCCACTCAAAGAAAAATATGATTTCAAATATATCCAAGTTATCAAAACTAAACTGCCTAAAAAGAGAGTGCTTAAAAACAAAAACTTCAACGTCCTTTGCAGCCAACCGTTCCAACTAGCCTTTCCTAAAAGATGATGGGCGAAGAGCCATAATCTACCCTCACCTAAAATAAAAGCTAGAATCAGCCAACCTGCCAGTGAAAAAAGACTGCTCTTCAAAGATGATATACTAGATTGTATCGCCAGCATAGCATCTACTGTTTCAGAAGGCAGCTGATTTTGTTCCAAATAAGGCTGCATACTTCCTATCTGTTCCAATCCCGGCAAGGAAGCAGTTAAACCTTGATAGCTGGACATAACATCTTTCATATGAATAAATATTAAATAAAAAACAGCTACCATGAAAATTACTTGCGCAAGAAATAAAAAGAAAAAAGTAAGCTTATGCTTACGAATCTCACCCAAAGTATCTTTCCAACTCTTACAAAACAATTCTAAAATATCCATAATTAGATATTAAAAAAATGCTATTTAAAGACTTTTCTATTTACAGGTTCAAGATATCACTGTCTAGGTATCACTCTTTAACCAACATATAGACCCTCATAATCTTTCATAACACCTTTTTCTTCAATACGACTTAGAATAATTTTCTTAGTTAAATTACCTGATTTATTTAGAGGAAGTTCTAATACCCTCCATCCACGGCGTTGCGCTTCATCTAATCTTTCCATTACTTCCATCTCTGAAAGTGGAGAACTCTCAATACCTAAAAGATTTTTGACAGTCATTTGGTATCCCCCAAGATTCTCTCTACTAAAAGTATCCTCTACTAAAAGCATACACCTACTCAAAACTACTCAACTAAACCATCTGCTCTTCATCCTCAAAATCTAAAAAATCATCCTCATCCATAATGCACAAACTATTTTCATATCCATTCATAAAACCATCTTCGGCATTGGTCAAACCTTCTTCATCCATTAAAATTTCCCGCTTCTTTCTCGAATAAATTGTCTCTTCCTCTTCTTCACAAAACTCAACTGAACTCTTATTATCCCCTTTGTACATTTTCGCCACCCCCTGTTTTTAACCCCCGCTTAGCTCACATCTGAAACTAAAACCTACAAACTAATAACTATAACCTTTCTAATGTAATAATTACATAACAAAACATTTAAATATATATACCTTTGCTAGATAGTATATAACAGGTATATGGTTTTACGGGGGGTAAGAATGGAATATAGAAAATTAATCTCATTTGGGAAAAGCAGTTATGTGGTTTCATTGCCGAAAAGCTGGGTTAAATTGAGTAAATTAAAGAAAGGAGATTTAGTTTATATTGAAGAAAATGAAGGGAACTTACTTTTACAACCACGAGCTAATGAAGAAGGAGATAAAGAAAAAGAAATAATAATTAATGTCGATGGAAAAGATTTAAGACGGATTCAACGAGAAACTATTTCTGCTTATTTACAAAATAATAAAACCATTATTTTAGCTGGAAATGAAATTAAAGAAAAAGCAAAAGAAATTCAAAACTTTATTCAAAACCTTATTGCGCTAGAGATAATAGAACAAGATTCCAAGAGAATTGTAGCTAAAGATTTTTTAAATATTAATGATATCTCTATTGAACAAATAATTCGAAAAATGGATGTAATCGTACGATCTATGCTTAAAGATTGCAAAGAAATGTTTAAAGAAGATAGTTATGAAAATCTCTATTTACGCGACAATGATGTGAATAAATTTAGGTTTCTTATTTATCGTATCATCTGGTTTGGCATTGAAAATCCATCTCAGATATTTAAAAAGCTTAATATTAAACAGAAAGATTTGTTTATAAATTGGTGGCTGGCTTTTAGTATTGAAAGTATTGCCGATTACGTTAAAAGAATAGCCCGCGATATGAAAAAAATTAAACTATCTAAAAGAACAGGAAGAATATCTAAATATACTAAATAAGATTGATTTAACCTATCATAATATGATGAAATCCTATTATACCAATAATATAGAAGAAGCGCACAATATTCTGCATGAACGTTTTGAGATGATAATGATTTGTGATAATTTCTACCAAAAAAATATTAACATAGCGAATGTAGGAAATCTGATTTATAACACCAAATCACTAATTGTAACTATTCATACTATCGGAAGAATTGTCTACCAAGGAATGCCAGGATAAATTTTTACTATAGAGTAAATACACGGAGAAAGGTTTATAAGTAAGTGGTTCTATAAAGTCCAAAGTAGAAAGTAGAAAGAATATACAGATTATACACCAATAATATGAATTTTACACCAAAAGACATCAAATCAGAAAAAGTATTAGTTGTGCGAAGAGATAGTATTGTTTCCTCTTTAACACTTGCAGATAGAGTTATTATCTCTAAATCTTATCAACCAGAGACATATCCGGAATATAAAGAAATATTTGGAACACGTACATCTTCAAGTGATGCTTATCCTATTGATTATATCAAAAGCTACGGGTTAGAATATCAACGTTCTTTGTATACTAGAGAAAAGGCTGTTATTAGTGCACTTTCTTCGCTTGACCGGTGCTTAGTTCCAAAATACCTTAAAAGTGATGATAAGAAAATGAAAATTTATATGGAATTTATCCCTTATCCAACTTTTCAAGAAGAATTTCTAAATGCAAAAGGAGATAGAGGAAAGACGCAAAGTCTTACTAAAGAGCTCACAGATATTATCACTGAATTTCATTTAGTCTGTAACAATAATTTAAGTTATTTGATTTCTCATGCTAAATTTGGAAAGAAAAGAAAGTTGTATGAAAGAAATGAAAAAGAGGAGAAAAAAAGATGGACAAATTATTTTCTTAGCATAATATATCACGGTAGTGAAGATTTTAATCAATATAGAGAAGAAAAAGGACTTAATGAAGAAGGACTAACTCCCCAAAAAATTAGAAAATATATTAAACTATTTTTACATGAAAAGAAAAAGATAAATTTAGAGGATTTGGTAGATGATTTTATTCAAACTGATATGGCCATTAACAATAGTAAAAATAATTTTATAAGCGGAGATTTTGGACCTCAAAATGTCTTTAGAATTGAAGATGAACCGCGGCAAATTCGTGTTTTTGACTTTGATAAAGCAAGATTGGGTAATCAGGACATTGATCTCACCAGTGCAATTTACAACATCCACCGAAATAACTTTGATAAAGAAGAAGAAATATTTTCAGTAAGTTGTGCTGCGGAGTATTATAGAAAACTAGGTGTCGCAGAAAAAGATTTACCAGAGAGACTAGCTAAATTGTGTGTAGAATCGCGTTTGAAACAAAATATTCGTCTTTTTTCAGTTTATTGTAAAATGATCCCATATGAGATTAGAAAATATCTTGGTGAGAAAGAAGAATATCCAGAACTAAAGAATGGTGAGTTAAGAGCTGCTTTTTTGAATGAAATGTTTTCGAATAATTTTAAGAAATTTTTTGACTACTTTAGACAAGGAGAAGAAGGTTGGCATCTTCTAATAGACCCTATTTCCGTCGATACTATGGTTAAAATTAAGCATCAGCTCTTTACTATTGAAAGTTTTTTAAAAGATTGTAATGTGCTTCCCCTTGGAAGTATAAATCAAGATAGATTAAAAAGATTCAAAAAAATTATAACCCCATCTAATTAAATGGAAGACAATATTGAAATGGAAAAAAAATATTTGATAAAAGAAGAAAATATTTTTAAAGAAATAATTAAAATATTAAGTATCTCATCATTGGATAATATTTCAAATTCTCCGCATAAAATTAATGAATACAAAGTAAAACAAATTTTAACAAAAGAAAGAAAATATCGCTACTTTGATACTTTCGACAGAATATTAGAGAAAGAAGATTTATTGGCTTATGTAGGTCCATTAGAAAAAGAAGGAGGATCTGCTTCTTTGCGACAAAGAGAAGAGGATTACGTCTTTACAGTTAAAGTTCCAACCGAAGATAATGAAATAAGAAAAGAATATCAAACTGAGATTCCTGCTGAGGGAACTGATTTTTATGCTTTAAGTCCAGAACACTTTATGCATTGGTCTCCCATGAGAACAATTAAAGAGAGAGGTGGAAATAGGTCTCTTCAGGAAGTAGTCAGATTATTGGTAACTACTAATAGATTTGATCTTTATTCTAAAGATGAGATAAAAATAGAAATTGCTGTTGATCAGATTAGAGCAGAATCACCACTAGATATTTCCTGTAATTTTTACGAATTGGAAATAGAAAAAAAGAAATATGGCAATGACCTAGATAAAGAAAATATCGCACTCTTCTTTACAGATAATTATGGAGATAGTTTAATAGCCAACTGGTTGCCAAAATGGATTAAAGCGCTGAAATTGATGCGAGGACAGAAAATAGAATAAACGTATTTGTTTAGCTCGGCGCGGTCAATAAGTTTTCCGAGCGTAACCATTCGTCAGATGGTTCGAGTTCCCCGCCAGCAAAAGAGTATATTTACTATTTAATTCATCATACAGCTTTAGTGGGGCGAGGAAAACAGACCGCCGAATTGCTAAACAAATACGAATAAACTTTAATGATAATATGTTTAAACTATGATACAAATGTGTGAAACCGCCTCACTCCGTGATATTTTCTAAAGTGACATTTTAATGGAAGAATTTATAAATATCTTATAGGTATAGGCATAAACAACCAATAATCTGAATTAATAATATAAACAGTTTACCTCAGCAATAATCACCAAAATAAATATAGTTAATTTTACGCCGGGGTAGCAAAGCCTGGCCAAATGCGCAGGACTTAAGCAACCCAAAGAATGGGAGAAGTCATCCTGTTCCTTAGTGGATTCGGGGGTTCAAATCCCTTCCCCGGCATTTATTTTTCTTTCTTTAGAAATATTAAGGATAATTTATAGAAATTTTGAGGTTGATAAGGGCAGACTGCCCTTATGTGAGAATCAATGCCCCGGCATTTTTCTTTTTTCTGATAGTTTAGCAAAAAATAATTTATTGATCCTAGTGACGATAAAGGAAGGGATTTGAACCATTATTTATTTAGAAAACTATTTCTTTTCTCTAAAATATTAAATATTCTTCATCACCACAAACATTATCAATACTTATCAATCTTGAATTAGTAATGAAAAATGCCACTTTGTGTTTTCTAATCCATGAATCAGAAGAAAAAGTACTTTTAGGTCTAAAGAAACGTGGTTTTGGAGCTGGCAAATATAACGGTTTTGGCGGAAAAATAGGCGAACAAGAAACTATTGAAGAAGCCGCTTTGCGAGAATTTTATGAAGAGACTAGTATAACAATTGAACAAAAAAATTTATCCAAAGTGGCAGAGTTATATTTCACTTTCTCTGCTAAACCAGATTGGGATCAAACTGTCTACGTTTTTATAGCTAAAGAATGGCAAGGTGTGCCTCAAGAAAGCGAGGAGATGAAACCAGAGTGGTATAGATATACAAAAATTCCCTTTTCACAAATGTGGCAGGATGATAAATATTGGCTGCCTTTAATTCTACAGGGTAAAAAGCTAAAGGGATGGTTTACTTTTGGCGAAGATAACCAATCAGTGAAAGAATATAAGATAGAAGAGTATTAGGTACAGAAGAGTATTAGGGATAGAATAGTTTAAGAAAAACCAATATTAGTGAATACATTGTTTGAAAAAGCAACTTTTAAAAAGAAAACGCCTTTTTTGTACAATTAAGCATCTGTAGCTCAGTGGTTGACGCGGCAAATTACGTTTTGCATCCGTGGTGCATTTCGCCGCAACTGGCTCAATAGCACGAATTTAAAAACAAAAAGTAAAATACAAAGTTAAGTTAAACACACACATTTATCGCCCCTGTAGCTCAGTGGTTGACGCGGCAAATTACGTATTGCGTCCGTGGTGCATTTCGCCGCAACTGGCTCAATAGCACGAATTTAAAAACAAAAAGTAAAATACAAAGTTAAGTTAAAAACTCACATTCATCGCCCCTGTAGCTTAGTGGTTGGAGCGCGTCCTTGGTACATTTCGTTAACGAAATGTTCGGAACGAAGTGACAGAAAGGACGAGGCCGGGAGTTCAAATCTCCCCAGGGGCTTTTTTATTCTAACTACAAGCCCTACCCTTAAAATAGGCCTTTTGAGGCTCGAGATTGAAGCCTCTAACCACAAGCCCTCATTTTAGGAGGAATTTAGGTATTCCCTAAGTTTAAGAATTCTGGACTTTATTTTCAATCTTAGAATGATATTGGCTTCAGGTCTCTCCTTCAATTCCTACTTTCTTGCCTTGAGCTTCGAAGATGATACCAGCATTAGAGCTGACAAACAATTCTACTTTTTTGACATATTTCCGAAGATATTCTTAAATGGCCTTGACAGGAGTAATTTCTCTTATTTTTGTAAATTATAGGAGTGAACCATAATTACCTATTTCACCTGCCCTTGAGATTTATGCCCTTTTCTGGTCATTTCAAAGATTATTTGAATAGTCAAACAGAACTCATAAGAACTGATTCTTCTTCAGGAACGCATGACCCTATTAACTTCCTCAGAAAAATCTTTTCTTAAGAGAATTATACCCTTTACTGCTTTCTTGGGTGGACTGTGCTGTTTTACTCCACTTCTTCTGGTATTGCTGGGGCTAAGTTCCGTTTCATTCGCCGCTTCCTTGTCAAATATGTTATATGGAGGGTATAAATGGATTTTTAGAGGAATTGCCTTGGTGTTCCTGCTGACAGCTTTAGGATGGTATCTCTACAAAAAAGAAAGTATTTGCACTTTAGACCAAATAAAGAGAGAAAAAAGAAAGATTATTAATCTTATCCTCCTTTCAGTGACTGTAGCAGTATTGGCATATATCATTTGGCTCTATGTCATTGTGGAAATAATTGGAGCAATTATCGGAATATGGTAACGCAAAAAGGAAGTGTGGGATTAATTGTTGTCTTTACTTTTGCCTTTTCATTACTTTTTTTTGCAGGCTGTAGCCCCCCGCCTGACACCACTCTTCTCGTTGACCGGCCAACGGTGCCAGCAGCAGAACAAGATGACATTAAAATTACGGAAGAGGGTGTTAAATATCTGGTCCATCCAGACAAAATTCTTTCTGGAGGCCCGCCAAAAGATGGCATTCCCGCTATTGATAGTCCTCGTTTTGTGTCGGTACAGGAAGCGGATAAATGGATTAAAGATAATGAATTGGTACTGGGTATAATTTACAAAGGAGTAAAGCGTGTCTACCCCCTCCAGATTTTAGTATGGCACGAAATCGTGAATGATAAGATTGCTGGTGATCTCATACTGATTACCTACTGCCATTTATGTGGGTCGGGAATAGCCTATGAAGGCATGATCGAAATAAACGGACAAAGGGTAGAGACGGAATTTGGCACTTCCGGTAAATTATATAATTCCAATTTAGTGATGTATGATCGCAAAACGGATAGTTTTTGGACTCAAATTGATGGCAAAGCAATTGTCGGTGAATTAGCCGGGCAAGAATTGAGTGAGATTTCTATTGATACCGTAAGCTGGCGAGATTGGAAAGCAGAACATCCTGATTCGGAAGTATTAAGTCAAGAAACTGGATACACAAGGAATTATGGTAAAGACCCCTATGGTAATTATTATGAAGATAGTAATCTTTTTTTCCCAGTTGAAAATGAAGATAATAGAGTCCATCCCAAAACCATTATTTTTGGAATTGAAGTCAACGGAACATATAAGGCTTATCGGGAAGATGACCTCATCAAAGTTAAGGTTATAGAAGATGTCCTTAGTGAGATTAGCATAAAAGTAGAGAGAGATGAAGCAGGAATTGTCAAAATCACCAATCTTGAAACTGGAGAAGAAATCGTCAAGGAACGTGACTTCTGGTTCGCTTGGTATGCATTCCATCCCGAAACCACTTTATATGAATTATCCCGCCAATAAGGTAATTACTTACCGACTTACTGCCGTTTAACCGTTTAACCGTAATTATTTAGCTTTTTGAAGCAGAGGGCTGGCTTTGCCAATATTTGAGACGAGAACAATGATTTACCGTATTGGTAGATGCAACCTTTGAACTCACCTCCTCTTTATAAAAACAAACCCACTGGGTTTGGAGCATTTGCTAAAACAAAAATAGAAAATATCTTATCTTCATTTCGGTGGATTTACATTTTATTTGCGCTTCATCTTGCACCCTAAATCCGGTCTCAATCCTCCAGCGCTTGCGATATGTTCTAATCATATCGTCAAGCTCGATAGTATCAATATTTGTCGCAAACACCCAATCAAAATAAGTGTCTGCTCTTCGACTATAAATCTGTTTCATAAAAGTGAGATAAAATTCAAACGAATAAGTACTTTTATCTTTGTTTACTTCGCTATCCAAAATTACAGTAAATTTATCTCCCTCTTTCATAGGGAACAGAATCTCTTTTTTATCTTTATGTTTTGGAATAAAAATCAAGAAAGGGCATTTGAGTTTGATTAATTCGTACATCAAGTCTTTATCATAGAAACCTCTGTCAAAGAGGAGAAGTTTCACTTCTCCAATCAATGGTTTGATAAGAGAAAGCATATGAGAAATGACATAACTTTTGTAGTGACCCATCTGGATGGGCAAAGAAAGAAGAGGTATTTTTTGTTGAATATCGTCGCTAACGATACTACAAGTGAGAAACTTAAATTTGCCTGTAACTGCTCCTTCTTTCTTCCAGCCATGAATATCTAATCCCTGTACCTCGCCGTAGAACTCTTCGTCAGTGTAGTCAAAAGCTAGCATAAATTGTTTGTTTTTCCAGTCAAATTTATCAGATA
>JACPCC010000045.1 GCA_016179995.1 Candidatus Woesearchaeota archaeon
TATCTCAAATCTAAATACGGTAATCCCAGCAGTTTACATTTGCTAGGACTGCAAGCCAAAGATGCAGTCGATAACGCTCGCTTCAAGATTGCCAGAATACTCAACTGCCTCTCTGAAGAGATAATCTTCACAGGCAGCGGCACAGAGAGTATTAATTTAGCCCTCAAAGGCCTAGCTTTTAATGAAATTGCTTTTGGAAAAAACAAAGGACATATAATCACTAGCAGCATCGAACACCCTGCCGTCTTAAACACCTGTAAATACTTAGAAAAGCTAGGTTTTAAAGTTACTTATTTACCCGTTGATAAATATGGCTTAGTTTCACTTTCCGAATTAAAAAAGAATATCCAAACAGATACATTTCTCATCACCATCATGTACGCTAACAATGAAATTGGTACAATTCAACCTATCGCTGAAATTGGCAAAATTGCCAACCAACATAATATCTTATTTCATACAGATGCTTGTCAAGCAGCCGGTGCACTTGATTTAAACGTAAAAAAACTAAATGTAGATTTATTAACTATAAATGCAGGCAAAATTTACGGTCCAAAAGGGATTGGTTTGCTTTACAAAAAAAAATCACTCTTGCTGGAACCATTAATTCACGGTGGCGGACAAGAACAAACTCTGCGCAGTGGAACAGAAAATGTTCCAGCAATTGTCGGTTTTGCCAAAGCTCTAGAACTTGCTCAAGCAAAAAAAGATAAAGAAAATAAACGATTAATAGAATTAAGAAACTATTTTATCGAAAAAACTATTAAAGAAATCCCACAAATAAAACTTAATGGATATCCAATATTTGAAAGTAACAAGTTAAATAGTATTCAGTTGAACAGTAACAAAACTAAGAGACTGCCCAATAATGCTCATATTTCATTCAAAGATATTGATGGAGAATCTTTAATGAATTATTTGAATCTCAAAGAGATTTTTGTCTCTACTGGAAGCGCTTGCACTTCTTTAAAAATAGAAACCAGCCACGTCCTAAAAGCCATAGGTTTAGATACAGCCTACGCTCAAGGTTCTATCCGTTTCACTTTAGGGAAATCAACTACTAAAGCAGACTTAGATTATACAATTAAATGTTTGAAAGAGATAGTAGGAAGTTTGAGGAAGATAAAATAAGTAGCAGTAAGAAAATATTCAAGAAAATATTTTAAAAAAATAAGATTAACCATGAAAACAGAAAAAGCCACTTTTGCCGCTGGATGTTTTTGGAGCATACAAAAAGTATTTGATACTCTGCCGGGAGTTATGAAAACAACCGTTGGTTATTGTGGTGGAAAAACTGAATATCTCAATCCAAGTTATGAGCAAGTATGTTCTGGAAAAACTGGTCACGCTGAATCTATAGAGATAGAGTTCAATCCAAAAATAATCTCTTACGAAAAACTACTAAACCTATTCTGGGAAATCCATGACCCCACTACTTTAAACCGCCAAGGTCCAGATATAGGCAGTCAATACCGTTCTGCAATTTATTATCATAACCTTGCCCAAAAAAATATTGCTGAAGAATCAAAAAATAAAGCTCAAGTAAAATTTAAAAAACCAATTGTGACAGAAATAACTAAAGCTAAAGAGTTTTACCCAGCCGAAGCTTATCACCAAAAATACTACAAAATACATGAAGTTTATTGTAATATTAAAATTAAGGATTGAATAAAAGTAGAATAGGGCAATAGTATTTTAGTAATTGATATGTTTGGTCATGGAATATTATATTCTTACACTAGTCACTTTACTAACACCTTCTTGCATACTTACACCATAAAGGGTGTCAGCCTCTGAGATAATTGCATCATTATGGGATATAACCAAATACTGGGAGTTGTTAGCATAACTTCTAATCAAACGTGAGAGCATATCGGAATTTTGTTTGTCTAAAGCTGCATCAATCTCATCCAAGATATAGAATGAGGCAGGCTGGTATTCTTGAATGGCAAAGATAAATGATAACGCCGTTAAGGTCTTTTCTCCTCCAGATAATGATTTCATATCCATAAAACGATTTCCAGCAAATTTAACTTTGACACTCAAACCATCATCAAATGGTTTATCTGGATTTTCTAAATAAAGAGCGGCTTTACCTTTCTTGAACAAATTAGCAAAGATACGCTGGAAGTTTTCATTAGCTTTATCAAAAGTCCTCATAAAATTTTCTTTTTTCTTTGTTTCAATCTCATTCATCATGGTTAAAACATCTATTTTCTCTTTATCCAAACTATCTTTCTTTTCAACTAATTTATTGTACTCTGTCTCAATTTCTTCATAAATTTCTAAAGCCTTGAGGTTAACAGCTGACATTTGAGAAAGCATAACTTCTGATTTTTTAATTTCTTCTTCAAGATGAGTTAGACTTTTATGTTCCAAAATAGACGCATTTTTATATCGACTAAATTCTTCTTCTAAACCGGCTAATTTAGCTTTTACTTCTGCATTCTTCAAGGACAGTAGATTTATCTCCCTCTCCAAATCTCTCGCTTTTTCTCGATCTTTCTCCATCTCATGTTCACTCTTAGCGATATCTGCATTGATTTTCTCTCTCTGCGCAAATAAACCATGATATTTGCTGTATAATAATTTACTTTCTTCTTCTTTGACTGCTAAATCTTTCTCTTTTAAATCAACATCTTGACTTAATTTTTTAATCTCAGAATTAAACTGAACTTCTTCTTTATCATGCTGTTTCATAATTTCTTGAATCTTAATCTTTTCTGGGGCAATTAATTCAGCCAAATGAGTCAAGGCTGATTTCAACTCGCCTTCAAGTTTCAAACTCTCTTCGCGAATCTGACGTTTAGCTTCCTCAAAAGCAGTTAATTGCGCTAATAGGCGTGGATTACGTAATTCATTAACTTGTAAACGTAAGTTTTGTTTTCTTTCTTTTAGTTCAGCCAATTCCCTATTTAATTGAGAAATCTTTCTTTGCACTTCTTCCGTTTTCTCTTCGTTAATTTTAGACTTTTGGATCAACTCATTTTTAAAATCTTGAGAAGCATTCAGGTCATCAGTATCAATATGTAAAGTTTTTTCTAATTTAATAGATTCAGCTTCCAACTCCGCCTTACGATTACGCAAGAAAGCAATTTCTTTTTCATTAGATTCGCGTTTTACCAATAAAGCAGAAACAATACTTTCTGTATCTTGTATTTCTCTATCTACTGCTTCTAACTGTTGTAATGAACCTTCTTCTTTAAATGATAGAGGAGATGGTTTCAAGAAACCGCCGCGCATAACCCCGCTAGCTTCAGCAATACTGCCGTCCATCGCGGCCATCTTTAGACGATTAATTCCAATATTTCTCGCTACATCCAAATTCTCAACTACCATGGTGTTGCCAAAAACATAGGCAAAAGCCTTTTTGAATTGTGAATCAAAAGTGATTAAATTAATGGCAAAATCATGTACGCCATCCTGATTTAACAATTTCTTATCTTCAGGAGAAATTTCACCATAACGAATCTTGTTTAATGGGATAAAAGAAACAGAGCCAAGTTTTTGTTTCTGCAGCGCTTTGATGCAGTCTGAAGCAGTCTTGTCAGAATCAACAATAAGGTGTTGTATTTTTGAACCAGCTGCTTTTTCTAGAGGCAGTGCAAATTTCTTCTTAGCTTGCCCCAACTCTGCAACCGTGCCGTAAACCCCTTTAAACTGCTTTTTGTTTTCAAGGATAAATCTAACTGCTTGATTGGTTGCTATACCCGCACGAAGAGAAGCGCTTTGCGCATTAAGATCATGCTGTTTCTGCTGTAGGTCTAATGACTTTTTTTTAGCATTAGACATCTGCGCGGAAAGACTGCTGTCTAAATCCAATAACTGATTTAATCGAAGAGTAGCTGATTTAAATTCCTCCTTGAATTTCTGCAGTTCTTTAACCTGTCCGCTGTTTGACTTTTCTATCTCTTGAACACGCCTAATTTTTTCATCAATGGACTCGAGTTGTAAATCTATTCGGTCTTTCTCGCGTAATAAATCCTGCTGTCCGAGACGAATATTATTAATTTCTTCCTGCTTCTGTTCAATTAATTTTTCTTTGTCTTCTATTTCTTTTTCTATCTCCTGTGAGGATTCAATCTTATGTTTTTTCTTAAATTGAGAAATATTTTCTTCCAACTCTTTTAACTCTTTTTGTTTCTTAACTAATTCCTGTTGAACTTCAGATTCTTTGTTGGAAAAAGACTTAGATCTATTTTCCAGCTCATTTAACTCTTCACAGAACCGGTCTCTTCTCTGTTTAATCTTGCTAATCTCATCTTTAAGGGTAGAAATTCTAGTTTTGTGTTTAGCTAACTCAACTTTCAAGTCTTCAATATCATGGTGTACTTTTAACTGCTCTTTTTCTCCTCTTTTCTCAATCTCTTGATTGATAGAAACAACTTCATTTTTTGAGTTGATAATTTTATTTTTTAAGTCATTTATTTTTAGTTCAGAAACCGTAATTTTACTTTGTAGCTCTTGGATTTCAAAATCATTTTTTGATCTTATTTCATTTCTTTCCGTAATTTGAATGTGTAAATGAGTAGCTTTCAAACTGTCTATGGAGTCTTTAACTTCTTTATACTTTAAAGCTTGATCACGATCTTTTTTCAATTCACGCAAGTGAACTTTTCTTTCTTTGAGGATTATTTCTGCATTGTTTAATTTTTCTTCTACGCTTTGAAGTTCGGCATTAGCTTTATTTTTCTTTTCTTCATATAAAGAAATATCACTAATTTCTTCTATTATTTTTCTGCGTTCGATGGATGACATGTCGACAAAATGTGTAATATCACCCTGTAGAATAATGTTATAGCCATTAGGATTAATTTTAGCCATGGACAACGTATCGATTACTTCCGTTCTAGTAAGCTTCTTGCCGTTGATACGATAAATGCTGGCCCCATCTTTTTTTATGGTGCGATTGATTACTATTTCCGGCTCCGTTTGAGGGAATATCTTACTGCTATTATCAAAAACTATTTCTACTGAAGCTTGAGGAGAAGGAGCTTTACTCTTACCTCCATTGAAAATCAAATTAGAAGCTTTCTCTGCCCGCATAGACTTTGCCGATATTCTTCCTAAGACGAAACATAATGCATCCCCTACATTGCTCTTGCCAGAACCATTTGGCCCTAAAATACAATTAAACTTATCATCTAATAGAAGATCTGTCTTATGAGCAAAGCTCTTAAAACCATGAATAGTTATGCGCTTAATCTTAGTCATATGTTAAAACCCGCTATATGTTAAAACCTGCTACAAGTTAAACCTGCCTCGTAAGAGAGTAAGAGTTTTATTTTTGCTTTATAAAGCTTGTTATTCTGAGGAGAGTAGATTCTAAGAAAAGCTTAAATTAAGAGATCCGAAGTTAATAATCTTTAAAAGCTACAGTGGTACTAAAGAAAACCATGCCGCCTAAACCTTACGTTGGAATAACTGGACCCACAACCATAGCCGATACAAGGGCTCTCTGTAGTGAATTTTCTGATGCGGGCTATACTTTAAATAAACCACATCAACCGATGTTGGGGTTTTTAGTTAGTTACAAAACTTTAAATGGCCAACCGACTACTAATAAGAGATATCCCAAAGTTAATGAACTTTCTCAACTGCTTCAAGCCACAGAAGGAACAGTATTTACTATGATTCATTATAATTCTAGAGAGACGGATACTTTAGCCCAGCAAGTAGCCCTAATATTTAACCGATTATATTCCGATAAATTGTGCCAAGCCTTGCAGTTAAATATCATGTTACCTCCACACCAAGAAATTAAAAAAATAAAAGAACAATTTCCTGATATGCAAATAATTCTTCAGGTGCAAAATAGTTTAATTTATGAAAAAACACCCATGGAAATTGTTAATGTTTTAAAACATTACGAAGGTTGCCCAGACCACATATTAATTGATCCTTCTGGCGGTAGAGGAATTGAGTTTAATGTGAACAAATCTCTGGCACTTTATTCATGGGTGAAACAAACCATCCCTTATTTAAGTATAGGCTTTGCCGGTGGTTTTACTGGTCAAAATGTCGCAACTAGATGCCAGGAAATAATACAGGAACTAAAAACAAACGATTTTTCCATTGATGCCGAAGGCGGTTTAAGAGATAAACTTAGCCCAGAATATGGTGATGATTTGTTAAACTTACAAAAATGCAGAGATTATATTCAAGAAGCAGTAAAAGTGTTGAAATAGTAAATGTAAATCCAACTAACACAATACTTTATTTCAAACTAATTTCTAATAAATCACTTATCTTTTTAATAGTAGTTTTATTATTAACATGGAGTATACCACTTATACCTAATTTTTCCGCACCTTGAATATTTTCTTTGCGATCATCAACAAAAACTAATTCTTCAGGATAAATTTCCAGAACCTTACAAGCTTTAAGATAAATTTCTGGGTTTGGTTTGACTGCTTTAATATCAGAATCACACGAAAGAACATAAGCATTAAAGAAAAATGGTCTATTATTTTTAATATGTCCATCAATATACTCTGCATTGGGCGCTTCTGCGTTAGAAATTATAGCCGTTTTATACCCCAGATCATTTAATTTTCCCACCATAGCAAACAAATCATCATTAATAATCACTGTTTTTTCAAACAATTTCTTCCAGATTGGTTCTTGAGGCGGCTCTACTTTTGCTTCTAAGCAAACTCTTTTCCAAAATTCCATCTCAGGTAATCCTAAATGAAAAGGAGTAAT
>JACPCC010000046.1 GCA_016179995.1 Candidatus Woesearchaeota archaeon
AGTTTAATTTTTTTATTTGTTTTTATTTATTTTTGAGGTATTTGTTTTTTATTTGAAGAGCCTTATTTATAGATAGGCATCAAAGCATTACGCAGTTCCGGCATCTTGGAAATATTTTCCATCTGCCCCATCAGATTTAAATCTTCAATAATTCTTATATGTGTCTGCGCCGGAACACTCTGAATATCCATCGTTGGAATATAAAAAACAATTTCATCCGAGGGATAAAGTCTTTCCGAAGTAATCTTCAAATAGGTAGTAGGAGTATTCCAATTTAATTGACCGCCAACTAAAACTTCCATATTAACTTCATCAAAAGTATAACAAGTATCAGCTATTCCCCCAGTACAACGCTCCTCAGCTGGAATTACTACGCCAGATTGATCCATTACAATACCTGAAACTTCATAAATTCCCGGCACTAAAGATACCTGTGCTTTTCCTTCATTTTCTCCGCCTTTAATTACTACAGCCGTACTGAAAGTTTCACCATACGCCTTGGGATTAATATCAGAAATTCTTTTAAAACTAATTGTCGCTTGTTCTTTGTCGCTTAAAGCTTGAGTTGTACCAAAGAACCTCCAAATATGTTCATATTCATCGTCTAACATTTCCGGAATATAAGAATAAACTTCTTTAGCAGCTGAAGAAACTAAACTTAAAGAGCCTCCGCCAAAACATTTATCATCGATACACTTGCCCACCCTCTTTTTCATCACTGTAATATTAATAGGATGATATTTATGCATCTCTAATTCAAATTCTGCAGCAGGAACTGCTCCTGCCCCACCTACCCCCATTTCCGTCGCATAACCAATCAATTCAGCAGATTGACCAGATCCTCCAGCACCAGCTTTCTGTTTATACTTATAGGTATCAATCGGATAAAAATTAGTCAAATAATCCTGCTTAATTACACTCATACTGCCCCCATATATCGCCGGATAATTCTCAGCCAACACCCCTTCTTCATTAGTCAAACCCATTTGACAATTATCCTGCTCCGGTATAGAAAACAGCACTTGCACTGCTTCTAAAGGCTCTTTAGTATAACTATCTATAACTATGGTCTTTAAAACATCAGTATTGCGCTGCGTTTGTGCACAAGCTAAATTCTGCAAGCGATTTACTTTCGGCTCTTCAAAACTTCCGCTTACTGCTGCATTATTGTTGCGGATATTAGATTCAAGTGCAAAATTAAACGTGTATCCTTCTCCGTTAAATGCTTCTAAATCTCGCAGCGTTACTAAAACCGGATAACTCAAATCATAAACCGTACGATAATTTTGCATCCCAAAATGCAGCAAGAAATAATTAACCGCTAAATTATCCGGTTTGATTGCTCCCGTATTTCCGTTAGCTTTGAAATAAGGCTCCCAGCCAAAATAATCGAAATTAACATCTAAATTTTTCAATGGACTGTTGGCAGGATTATTAACATCTGTTGTACGACCGCCCGTCTCACTGCTGCTATCCCTGCCCACACCCAGATTCTCAAAATTTAATAAAGTGTTATCATAATTCTTTTGATACAAAGCGCTCAGATCAGAAACAGGATATTGATAACGATAAAGATTGCTGTTGCTCGCTGAGCGTAACATCGGCACGTAAGAAGTAAGCAAACTTTTCATTTGCCGCGCTAAAGTAACCGCATTCCAGCTAGCCGTAGGCACTAACTCAAAGGTAACCGCAGATGTAGGCGCCATCTTCTCCACATTTACATCAGAATAAATTTGCAATAATTCTAAAGCCTGTCCTTCCAAGAAACTAAAATTTCTTTCCGCATTAGTTATGATAGATGCTGCATCATAATATTGTTTTAAAGGCAGATTGATTCTCACAAAAAACTTTTCCATAGTCGTGCGCGCTTCGCCTTTCTGCACATCGATTTTTTTCTCCAGCAAGAAACTAACTTTCTGCTCGCTGATACCGACGGTAACATCCTCTACTTCTTCTGCTGTAAAAACAAAACCCTGCTGACTGAAGCTCTCAAACTCTCCTAAACACTCTCCTATTTTCTCTTTCACAAACCTGCCCAACTGCGCCTCTACGCTCATTGTAGCATCCTCACGAGCATAAAGTTTAGGTTTCAAAGAAGTAAAAGTAACTTTATTTGCTGTATTTTGTTCATTATTATAATACCAGAAAGGAATTTTTGCTGATTCCAAATCAATACCATCCGCTTCTGATTGTTCAACTTTAGAAAACTTACCGATTAATTCCGGATAAATATAACCACCCTGCTGCCCAAGAATAACTAAACCACTTTTAGCTGTTTCGGCTAAACAATCTTCTGTAAAACTTTGCACTGGCTGAAACTCTAAAGGCACAGCAGCAATGGTAGGCACTTCCTCGCCGCTCAAAGCATCCTGCTTCACAACTTTCGTCGCATAAAAAATTCCCGCAAAAGTAAATAATAGGATAATACCTGCGATAATAAATATCGTAACCTGTCCTCTTTTCCCGTCTAACATCAGAACCATCTTTTTACAGGATAAGAAAAGAAATGAGGTATATAAATGTTGTTGTCTTTGACGGTTGAAAATATTTGAAGAATAATATTTGAAAAAGTAAAACACTTATCTCTTTCGATATCCAAATTTTTTATCGTAATCTTTATGATTTAGAATATCTAAAACAAAACAAATGATTTCAACTTGATCTCCTTTGATAGTGTATAACATTCTCCAAAAATTAATCAATTCCACTCGCCACAGATTATTGGTTTGACTCTTTTGCAAGTACTCGTTCGGGATAAGATTCTTAGTAATGCTGTCTCCGTAAAATGGGTTGGTTTTTATAAATTCAATTTTTTGTTTGATAGAACGCAATAGTTGAATTTCCCCCGTGCTATCTTTCCCTTAACTCATTTGTTGTCCGACAATTTCATTCAAGCGTTTATATTCTGTTTCTGCTTCGTCCAACAAAATTACCCGTACAGGTTTATTCAATTTTTCTATACCTCAGTTCCTCGCTGAATTAGTTTATTTAATTCACTTCTTTCTGTAAAAACCCAAAGAACGCCTTTTGTTCCAATTATTATTTTTCCACTAAATTGTAGATAATCTAAGATTTGAAGTAGAGTCTGATGCATTACTTGTTTTGGAAGTTTTCTTTTAAGTTCAGCCACAGTTATTAACTCCCCCATATTTTTTAAAGTTTCTTCTACCATCAAAACAGTATTCAAAGTAGGAGAATGAATAACTTTCTCTTTTTCAAAGATAGGGATAGTTCCAGCCATGGTAATAAAGATATAAGCCAGTATTTAATTTAGATATAGTTATAGCTAATAGGTATATAAATCTTTCTGTGGATTAAACTATTAACAAATCAATACCACTTTTAGAAAACCCTACCTCACTCTAGCTCTTACCTTACTCTAGCCCCTTCCATCAGACCATGAACAGCAATATCTTCTACTGCAGAACTTAGTTTCTTACCCTCAAAATAAACTTTCCCTTCTTTTACTAACATAACCAACTTCAAAAAATCTTCAAATACAACTTCTTCACGACCATTTTCCATGCCTTGAAAACAAACTGCTTCGCCAAGTAAAGTTTTATTAACTTCAAGAACAGACACTTTCTGTCCATCATCTGCTGCTAAAATCATGGCCTCACTCGTCTCGCCGCGAATCTTAGCTAGTTTCATGTTTAAACAAAATACTGCTTTGCGATGCAATAAATCCTCAACAGAAAAATGTTTTCGCAATCCGGCTACTACTTGTCTTTTTCCTTCTAAACCAAAATCAACTTTCATCAAGTAAAGACTATCGGCATTAGGATGGGGCTTAACTTCCTCAATCTTGCCGACGGCTAAACGCAACGGGAATACAGCGCCGCTAGGCACTACTTCAATCTTCTGTGCCAATAATTCCACTTTTCCAATTTTGCCTTTCCATTTGAATGAATAATCATTCCAAAACAAGTTTTCTTCACTTTTATCTCCTGAACCTTTTTCACCTAAAGCTACCATTACTCTTTCAGAAAACTGTGGTAAAACCGGACTCACTAAAATCGCCAGATTACGTGCTAGATTAACACACCAACCAACTTTCTTTCGACTTTCCAGACTATCTTTATCTTTCCAAACTTCCGCTTTCTGGAAGTAAGCATTTCCCAAATCAGCAATTTTTAAAATGTTTTTAACTGCGGATTGAAATTCTAATTTTTGGTAATTTTTTTCTATTTCTGTTCTTAAGATACTAACTTTTTTCTCCAACTCTTTTTCCTCAGCATTTCCAGCGATCTCTTTAATTATACTATAATTTTTCTCGGCAAACGTTAATACACGATAACAAAAATTACCTAAACTGCCAACTAAGACATTATTATTGTAAGCTTTAAACTCTTCAAAATTTAAATCCACATCCTGTAATTGCTTATTTAGATGCCCAGCATAATAAAAACGCAAAGCTTCGGCAGGATATAATTTTAGGAAATCACGAGCTGTAAAAAACGTACCACGAGATTTGCTCATCTTCTGACCATTGACGGTAATGAAACCATGAGTATTTAATTTTGGCAAAGGAATATCCATCTTCATCAACATAGCCGGCCAAAATAAATAATGGAAATAAATAATATCCTTGCCTATGAAATGATAAACTTGACCTTTTTTCCAATAATCTTCCCAAACTAAATTTTTATAATTAGGATTAGGATTATTTTTGCTACTATTCTTAATATTAATTTTATCACAATAATTTTCCGTCGAAGAAATATAACCTATAGGAGCATCCAACCAAACATAGAAATACTTTAATTCGCCGGTTTCTTCCTTACTGCCGGGAATTTCAAACCCAAAATAGGGCGCATCACGAGAAATACACCAATCTTCTAAACCTTTATTTAACCACTCTTCGACGGAATTCTTGATTTCCGGTTGTATATCGGGCTTAGCAAACCACTTTTTTAATTCTTCTGCGCATTTACTTAGAGCAAAGAAATAATGAGAGCTTTTTTTCTGTCCTGGAGTTTTACTGCATAAAGAACATTTAGGATTAATTAGGTCTATTCCTTTGAGAGTACTACCACAGCCTTCACAAACATCCCCATATTGATCAACTTTAGTGCAATTTAGACATGTGCCTTTAACAAACCTATCCGGCAGATAACGCTGACAATTACTACAATAAATGTTATTTACTTTTTTAATGTAAATGAATCCTTTTTTTCGCAAGGTGCTAAAGAAATGCTCCGCCAATTCCTTGTTTTCAGGAGAGTGAGTTTTATAATAGTTATCAAAATTAATTTGAAAAGAAGCAAAGTCTTCTTGATGTTCTTTCCAAAATCCTAAAGCAAAAGCTTCCGGTTCTTTTCCCGCTTTGCGGGCATTGACCTCTACCGGCGTACCATGCATATCTGAAGCACAGATGTAAATAGCTTCTTTTTGAGTCAATTTTAAAAAACGTACAAAAACATCTGCTTGAATATATTCCAATAAATGACCAATATGAATACTGCCGTTAGCATAAGGTAAAGCCGCAGTAACAACTATTTTTTCTGATTTGTTTTTAGAATGAGAGTGAGAATAAAATGAAGAAGAATCAACTTTAGAAGAAGATTTAGCTTTAGGGAATAATTTAGTTTTAGGAGAAGATTTGTTTAAAGATTTTTCTGAAATTAATTTTGCTTTAATAGTTTTCTTCATATTTAAGAGAAGATAAAATCATTATTTAAATAGTTTTAGATTGAAAATACTGATGATTGAAAGAACATAATGAATATTAGAACGAAAGAATTAACGCTACAGAGAATATAATTATTTATTTGTGGTAGCTATAATTAAAAACATAGAAGAAAAAAGAAAACTAAATCTTATAGTCCTTCTTCATCCACATCCTCGGCTTCTTCGGATTCAGAATGATTTTTCTTTCCTTTTTTCTTAATATTCTTCATCTTCTTCGTCAGAGGAATCTTCTCATGACAATGGGGACATTCGATCAAATAAGAAGGCACACCTAAGAAAGATTTACGTTTATAATCTCCCGTAGATTCTCCTTTTTTCTTGCATTTAGGACAAGTAAATTGCGCTTCTAACTGCAAACTTTCTTCATGCGCTACCTTTTCCTCTTGATATTTGCAACTAGGACATTCATAAATATCCGCTCTGGTTTTAACTTTACCTTTTACAACTGGCTTGCCCATTTTTGCTTTCTTACATTTTGGACAAGTCTTGCGGTAAACCCAAGCCATTAATTGTTCATCGCCGATAAATCTATTACTAAAATACAAACATTCTTCCATGGAATTTGGTATTTTCAAAGCCATTTTTAGCACCTCTGATTATTGTTAATTTAGATGTTATTATTAATGTTTATTTGTCATTAATATTGTTAGAGTGTAAAATTATTATTAATTATTTAATTTTTTGCTAATCTTAAAGCATTCTGCAGTAAAGGGATTAAAGCATTATGGTTATAAATACCTATTGGCTGTCCCTGTTCGGTCTCAAAAACATAATTTATTTGAAGTTTTGAAGATTTCTCTTCTCTTAGTAATATATAATCAGTAACTTTAAGATTGTAACTGGCACAAAAAAAAATTAAATAAGGGGTATCCATCTTTACTTGTTCATTTGGAAACTAAAAGTTTTGTTTTAGTTGTAAAGTTCAATTCAGAAACTGAAAAGGAAAAGATTATAAATTACTGTCAGAAAGAGAAGCTAC
>JACPCC010000047.1 GCA_016179995.1 Candidatus Woesearchaeota archaeon
TTCATTGCCAGTATAACTTACTGAGCCGTAATTAGTTGTAGTACAGAGTGTTCCCGGTGGACATAAATAAATAGTTCCAGCAGACCCTTCTTTAACATAAATCGAGAGTGTTTGTCCATTGTTTAAAGCGCCGTTGAAAACCAGATCCAAGATTTTATCCTTGTTTAATTCGCGTTTTTTATTATCTTGGGCGATTACTTTATCGGTTTCGTCTATGGGCTTATACCAGGCAGCTAATGGAGAATAAATAGTATCAACCACAGTATTCCAAGATGAAGTAGTAGAAGTTGATTTTAATTGAATGATATCATTATCAATCTGAATTTTTGAGTTATCGTATACAAAATCTGCTGCTTTAAATACGGCGCTACTGAGCGTAGAAGAAGTTTCTTCGTAAACTATTAAACCAGTTAATTCTATTTTGAAAAAAAAGAAAGAGAGCAGTGACAATAATAGTATAACCCCAATGAACACAGAAAGTGAATGGTGAAATCTGTGGCACTGTTTTTTAGGGCTTCGGTTAGTGTTTCTTTTTGGAAAAGTTTTCATTTTAGTTTAAATCATAAAACTACAAAGTCATGCTCTTACTTAATCATCTTTATCTTTTGTTCTTTCTTTAATTCGTAGCCATAGCCAAAATGCAGGTAAAGAGAGGTCATGTAGGAATTTCTTTCTGTTAGCGGTTGACGGCAGATTAAAACAGTTTCTTGTCCTTGTTCTTCAGGAAAATTGATTTTATATAACGCTGCGCCAATATCCTTGAAGTAGCAATTAATTTCTTTTCCGCCTAGTTTGGCATCTAATAATTCTAACCATTTAGCCCTGCCATTTCCTCTATTACCAACTTTGATACGAAATTCTACTTGTGAAGCTGAACCAGGAGACATGATTTCTTGCAGTTCATTTATGGCTACGGGCGCGCCTTGGCCGGAATAAGATTTTTCACTTTCTACCTGACAGCCAGAATCGTAAACGGCATAAAGGTTGGGATTTAAACAGATAGTATCGGCAAATTCAAATTCTGATTGATAGCTGGCTTTGATAAAATATGTCAGCGGCATTTCTTGAGCATTGAGATACAAGTCATTGGTAAAAGCTAAAAATTCGATAAAGGCTGTTTCGCCGGCAGGATAGTTTAAACTGCGTCCTTTCAAAATTCCAGGTTCCTCTTCACCGAAAAAACTTTGTTCAGGAAGATTAGTATCAAGATATTCTTTTATATTTCCAACTAAAGCTATTTGGCCTTCTTTGAGGTCATACGCGCCTTTGTTTTCGAGCTTAGCTATTATCTTAAACTCAGAATTGGGGTAAACCTCTGAGGGGGGAGAATTTTCTAAAAAACTTATGTCTAATCCGCCAAAACCTTGCTTGAAATTGTAGTTGGCTAAATTGTCTTGGTTGCCATTGCCGCAGCTAGTGAGAAAAAGAAGCGGTACTAGAAAGGAGAGGCAATATAGTTTGATAATATTTTTTGAAGTGGTCATTTGTTTTCTATTTTTGTAAGTCGAACTTTATCTTGCGATTTTAAGATATAATCATAGTTGAGTGTGGCTTGAAATTCCTTAGAAGTCCAGGAGCTAAGACCGCTAGGATTTTTCAATTCTTCCGGATAGGAAGCGATTAAGCAAGTGGAAAGTGGGAATTCTCTCAATAATCTCTCTCTCTCGGAGATCTCTCTCTCACCAGAGAAACAGGTAGTAGAACCTTCAGCAGCAACAAAATTTTCTTGGTCTAAGTTTAAGTTGTACTCGGAAATGTGACTCATTTGGCCTTGTCCTTGATTTTTTGCATAGGCGCGAACTATTATGGGCAGATAAGGCTTGTCTTGGATAATGGGCTGACCCGTGCCTTGACCAAGATCAAAATATATTCCTACGGGATCGGCAGGGACTTGAACTTCTTTTACTTTGACAACTTTACTGATTTCTTCTTTATAGAGGCGGTCTACTTCTTCTTGTTGCAAATCACTGCGCACAAAGGCTCTTTGCAAACGTGAGCTGGTGGTGAGTCCCAATAGTTGCACTTCGAATTTTAGGGTAAATTCTTCGACTTTTTGTTGGACTGCTGTCACTTCTGCAGTTGTTTCAGTAGAAGAAGCTGCACTGGGCGTAGTTGCACTTTCTTGTAAAGCACTTGCCGGCAAATAGCATAAGAATTGTCCGGGATAAGTTTCGCTGTTAAATTTAATGGGGTTGTCTAAAGTGCTGGTCGGAAGAATTTTTCCAGGGATATTATTTTTTTTAGTGTCTTCAAATGAACAGGAAGCCACTAATTTAACTTCTTTTTCTCTGGGGTTTTTGATTTGCAGTTCTATAGGAAAGGGCAGCTGCAAACCGGTTTCAGCACCATAAACGGTGGGCCATGATTCTTTTTTCGGCGCAATTTTGGCGCTAAATGGTTCTTTGATTAGTTGGTCTATTGTGCCTTCAATCTGCAACGCAGGAGTATTTAACTTTTCTTTTTCAGTTTTCAAACAGTTGTCAAATTCCGGTGTTCCAACGTCTAATTTACGTTGGTTTTTACAGATAGACGCAACCAAAGAGTCTTGCTGACGTCCTTTAACACAACCCGAGGGGTCGGCGTATTCGCCTTTGAAAAGACAATAGACGTAGGAAATGGCGGGATTTTCTCCCCCAGAAGCTCTCTCTTGAATTCTCTGCTGAGCGGCGCTGAGATCTTCCATTCCAGCAACTTTTAGTTTTTCGTAACCTAATTCGGGGATGATGGGAAAGATTAGAACGACAATTAAATACATTATGCCTAAGACTTTAAGCAAGCCAGCTACGGTGTTAAGAAAATTGCTTTTACTAAATTCAGCCGGTAAAGTTAGCAAACCCAATAAGGCCCACCAGGGCATGGATAAAATTAAAGTTTCGAAAACGGGCGTGAGCGTTAGATTTAGTTTCTCGACCATAAAAGGAATTAAGCCTTGGTCTAGGAAAAGAAATAATGGCGGAATTAAACCATAAATTTCTGGTTTTACGCCCTCGCCACGGCTGAGCAAAGTAAAGCCCAAAGAAATTAAACCTAAAGTGCCTAGGAAGTAAATTAAGAACTGCGGATCAATACGTCCATTAAACATGAAATACCACACTACAAAAGCAAACATGGGAATTAAAAGAGCTACTTTTTTCGTTTCCAATTTCTCGGCTAAAGCATAACCAGCAATGACGAAAAAAAGCAGTGATAAAACGTAACTTATAGTAGAAATTTCGTTGAAGAAGATATATTTCAAGATTCCACCAAGAAGCAGGACCATACTAGCGATGCCGACGTTAGAAGACTGATTAGAAGAAGGTGAAGAAGAACGAGAGGGTTTAGGAGTAAAGTAAGAAGGTCTTACGGGCTTGGATTCTGATGCGCTGCTTGGGGCTTGTTGTTTTACCTTAGCGTCTGATCTTACTTTAGTTTGCTCTTGTTCTTGAACTTGTTCTTTTTCTACTACTTCTGCTTTTGCCGCCGCTTCGTTGTCAGGTTTATATTTAGAAGAACCAGCGGTACTCTTTCCACTAAATCTAGCAAAGGTATTTGTAAACGCACCCATATATTCCTCTTTTTATCTTAACTATCTAAAAACAATCTTTTAGCATATAAAAAACTTGCCTTTCGGGAAGTCGCTTATTGGTGAAACTGGGTTTGATTAAAAAAGAAAGAACTAATTTTTTGGGTGGTTTTCAGATAGATTAAAAAACCTTGACGTTTATCCAGATAATATCTAAAGAGAACTTTTCAAACTTCTCTAAACAAATTAAAATGTTAAAAAAGGGAAATATGAATACCAAATATAAGGATATTATTGCTTGGTCTTTCTTGAGAGTTGGTAGAATAATGGGGTTATTATTAGTGTTAAGTATATTTAAAGTAATTTAAGTGAGATCCAAATGAAAGCAAACATGAAAAAAATATACATTGGTGCAGACCATGCCGGTTTTGAACTTAAAGAGAAGCTGAAAAAATATCTAAAGAAAAGTTATAATATAATCGATTTAGGAAATAAAAAATTTGAAATTAATGATGATTACCCTCTATTTGGAAGACGGGTGGCGCTTAAAGTTGCCAAAGATAAGAAATCATTAGGTATATTGGTTTGCGGTTCGGGAACCGAACATATTAAAGATGCTTTTTTAGCAAAAAAAGACGATGACATGAATGTTTTATGCTTGGGAGGCAGAAACACCGATTTTCAAAACGCCAAAAAGATAGTTGATAAATTCTTAAACACTAAATTTGAATCTGTTAAGAAAAGGATAAGAAGATTAAACGAGATAAGAAAGCTAGAAAGATAAAATAACATTCCATTAAATACTTAAAATGAAACAAATAATTCTGCCTTCTTTAATGTGTCACAGCCAAGAAGAGCTGGAGCAAGATTTGCGACGGCTAAAAGGAACAGCTAAAGTTCTGCACTTGGATATAGTCAATGGAAAGTTTGCTAATAATGAAACTTTTCAGTTTGATTTTAAGTTGGTGGGTGATTTCAAATATCAAGCGCACTTGATGATTAATAATCCGGAAAAATGGATTCGAGAACATTTTTCTGAGATAGATTTGTTTATACCGCATATTGAGAAAATTAAAGATGTTAAGAAACATATCAAAGAATTACAGATTAAAGATAAAAAAATTGCTTTTGCTTTATTGCCGGAAACTAATATTTCTTCAATAGAAAAATTCTTGCTGCAAACTGATTGCATTCTGGTTTTAACCGTACAACCGGGGTTTTATGGCAGTAAATTTTTGCCAGAACAATTAGAAAAAATTAGCAAGATTAAAGAGATAAATCCTCGTGTTAAAGTAATTGTTGACGGAGGTATGAATCCGAAAACGATTAAATTGGCAGCTAAAGCTGGAGCAGATTTATTTGTTTCTGGGTCTTATACGACTAAAGCTGAGATACCAAAAGAAAGAGTAGAGTTGTTGGAGAAGAGTGTGGGAGGGGTCAAGTAACAAAAAGAAACAAGAAAATTTAGCCTATCTCCTCTTCTGTTTCTTTTGAAAGAAAAAAATGTAAATTATCGGTAAAATTCCCACAGTATTAAACACTAAAACTGCGATAAACCAACCCAATTGATTATTTCTTCCGGCTTTCCAAAGAGCTATAACTTTCCATATCCCTTCCCAAAGAACTACGGGAAAGAGCCAAATTAGCCAAGGAAAAAATGAAGTGTCGATTAAGAGCTGCATGTAGTTAGAGAAGTGGATAGGATATTTAATTGTTGCTAAAAGTGGTAAGAAATTAGTTGAAAGCGCTATCACTCGTCACACGACCCCTTTGTCCAGTGGCATAAAGCTCTGAAACCCAAAAATTATTTAGTTTCAGCCGTTTTATTCAAGCCACTCCCGCACAAGACAACCTCGGCTAGACTATATAAATGAGTTAAGTCCTTGTATCTCTAAGTATGAGAACAGATTTAATATTGAGTGAAAATAGTATTCAAGAGAAAATATACTTGATTCGTGGGCTGCAAGTGATGCTGGATAGAGATTTAGCCAGGCTTTATGAGATAGAAACGTTCAATTTAAACAAAGCCGTCAAAAGGAATATTGAACGATTTCCAGAAGATTTTATGTTTCAGCTTAATAAAGAAGAATTTGATTCTTTGACATTCCAAATTGGAATAACAAAAACAGAGAGACGCGGAGGACGTCGCTTTCTCCCATATGCTTTCACAGAACAAGGAGTTGCCGGCCTTTCGGGAGTGTTAAAAAGTTATAAAGCCATTGAAATTAATATTCAAGTTATACGTGCTTTTGTAGCTATGAGAAGATTTCTAGCTTCCAATGCCCAAATATTTCAAAGATTAGATGTAGTTGAGAGAAAGCAAGTTGGATATGATGCTAAGTTTGAGGAACTCTTTGATGTTCTTCAAAGCAAGGACTTAAAGCCTGAGAAAGGCATCTTCTTTGACGGACAAATATTTGATGCTCATAAATTGGTTTCTGATTTAATTAGGAGTGCTAACAAATCCATTACTCTTATTGACAATTATATTGATGATTCAGTTTTAACGCTGTTTAGTAAGAAAAACAAGGATGTTTCAATCACTATTTTTACTAGAGAAATATCTAAACGATTATCACTGGATTTGGTTAAATACAATTCACAGTATCCATCAATTGAAATCAAAGAATTCAATCAAGCGCACGATAGGTTTCTTATAATTGATGATAAAGAAGTTTATCATTTTGGCGCATCGCTTAAAGATTTAGGCAAAAAGTGGTTTGCTTTCTCGAAGTTCGATAAAGAAGCGTTTAATTTATTGGATAAATTGGGATTAAAATAAATATTAATTAAATTTGAACATGAAAATTTTAGAAATGTCTAGCGAAGAACGGCCGCGGGAGAGGCTAGAGAAGTGTGGAGCGGAAGCTCTTTCAGCTGCGGAATTGCTGGCGTTAATACTAAAATCTGGAACGAAAAAAGAAAATGTCTTAGTTTTAGCCAATCGGCTATTGAGCAAATATGGACTAGAAAAACTGGCACAGAGTTCTCTGCGAGAATTGGAACAGGAGCATGGTATTGGAAAGGCTAAAGCCTGTCAATTGATGGCCGTATTCGAACTGTGGCGCAGAATACCAAATTATAAGGTAGAAAAGCCAAAGATTAGTTGCGCACGAGAGGTGGCAGAAATATACCTTCCTAAACTAAAAGAAGTGAAAGAAGAAAGATTTTATGCTCTTTACTTAAACACAAAAAATAAGATTGTGGCAGAAGAAATGGTTTCTTTAGGCACTATTAATTCTTCAATAGTCCATCCTAGAGAAATATTTCATGGTGCAGTTAAACACTTGGCTAATGCCGTAATTGTTCTGCATAATCATCCTTCGGGAGAAGTTCAGCCTTCGGCTGAGGATTTAGAGGTAACAGAAAAGCTGCAAGAGGCTGGCGAAACTTTAGGTATTCCTCTTTTAGACCATTTAATTATTGGAAAAGATGCTTGGTGGAGCTGGAAAGAGTCAAAATTTAGAGAAAATTGAACACGTAGTTTAAGAATAAGGTCCAAAAACTTCTCACAAAACCCGACACAATCTTTAAAAACAGGCCGATAAAGAGTGTATAAAATAGACTTTATATTGATTACTTTGAAGCTAAAATTTACGGACCGAAATACCATGAGCAAAAAGAAGAAAAAAAATATAGAAAAATCAGAATTTAAACTAGAAGACAAGAGAGAAGAGCTAGTGACAGAAATTACTCCAGAAGAAGCTGGTCTAGATACGGTTGCCGAATTAAAAGAAACAACAGAAGAAAAGAAAGATGCTGCTTCTGAAGAAAAGAGTACTAAGAAAAAAGTCGTTGTTAATGGCTTGTTTTTAGGAGAAACGGTAGTTACGGAAAATTCTGACGATGCCCGAGAATTTTATAATCAATCGCGTTTTGGCGCTTTAGATGAAAACGGAAAAGTAGAACTCTCGCTTTTAGAAGCACATTATTTAATGGAAAAAGGACGTTTAATAGTTAAAAGTGAGACCGGAAAAGATTTAAATTTTGAATCGTACTTTAAAAAAGCGCAGAAAATTGAGCCAAATTTCTGGATAAGATACTGCGTCTTTAAAGATATGCGCAACCGCGGATATATTATTAAAACAGCTTTGAAATTTGGTGCCGATTTTAGAGTATATGATCGCGGAGTTAAGCCAGGGGAAGATCATGCTAAATGGATTGTTTATCCGGTTCATGAAAGTAATACTCTCACCTGGCATGAATTCTCAGCTAAAAACAGAGTTGCCCACAGCACTAAGAAACGTCTTCTTCTAGCGATTGTAGATGACGAAGGCGATTGCACGTATTATGAAACAAAGTGGATGAGACCTTAGTTGAAAAATATTGAAAGTACCACATTTAAATTGCCATAATATGATACAATATTTATTAGAATACGATGGAGAAAAGTGTGCTCTTAAAGATAGTAAAGGACAATATCTTTTGTATCCGCGCTCTGTGCTAGGTTTTGATGGATGCAGTTAAAATTGAGATTGATGAAAGATTGCCAGATTATCATGCTCATCTAGTAGAATTAATTTTAGGTTTCTATAATCTAATCCCAATAGAGAACAAACCAATAACAACTTAAACACAAATTTTACTTATAGGATATTACAAAAACATTTTTGAGTGGCCCTTATCTTCCAGACCATCTAAAAATATTTAAAGCCAGTTTTCTTGCGAGTTGATATGTTTGACCAAGATAAGATTATACAATTCCTGAAAATGGTGGGCCCTACTTTGCCGGGAAAAGTGGCTAAAGCTATTAATCACCCTTTACTTATTGCCTCTGCGGCTTTGTCAGATTTGTCTTCACAAGGAAAAGTTAAAATTTCTAATTTGAAAGTCGGCGGTTCGCCGCTTTATTACCTTCCAGGACAAGAAGAACAGTTAATGCGCTTTGCTTCTGGCAATATGAATCCTAAAGATTTGGAAGTTCTTAATCGACTAAAAGAGAAAAGAGTTTTCCGTGAAGCAGAACAGGACTTATTGACTAAAGTGTCTGTACGGGGATTAAAAGATTTTGCCATGCCCCTGCAAGTTACTGTAGAGGGTAAAACAGAATTATTTTGGAAGTGGAAGCTTCTGTCTGAAGAAGAGACATATAAAGAGATTAGGAATGTTCTTTCTGCTAATAACACCACCAATTCGATGGGAAGTGCGCCTTCAAATGAAAAGTTAGATCTGGCCCCCAGTGCACAAACTTTGGTTGAAGAAAGCGGAAAGGATACAAAAGAAAATCATTTATCAGAAGAAAAAAAAGAAAAAAATTATACGGATGAAGATGATGAAGAAAACGACGAGGAAGATGATAAGACGTCCAAAGAAGAAGATGTTAATGGAAATGGAAATAATTCTGAACGAGCAATAAATCAAGTTAATTTAGTAAAAGAGAAAAATACTTCAGAGGAGATAAAAATAAAAGAAGAGAAAAAAGTAAAAAGAAAGCCGGTCGTTAACGAATTTCTTCCAGTTCTGGAAGACTTCTTCAAAAAAGTTAAAATACATATTGAACAAAAAGAAACTATTAGAAAAAATGCAGAGATGAATTTTATGCTAAAAGTGCCCACGGCTATTGGACAGATGACTTATTTCTGCAAAGCTAAACAAAAAAGCAAGTGCGATGAAAAAGATTTAAGCTCAGCCTATATGGAAGCACAGATGAAGAAGCTGCCTTTATTGTTTTTGTATTCTGGAGAAATGAATAAAAAGGCAGAAGAGATGTTGAAATCTGGAGCGTTTGAGAATGTTGTTGTGAAGAGAGTGGAATGAACTAGAAAATTGTTAAGAAGATAAATTGGGCAGATAACTTTTATAACTAAACTGAAATCTTAATATAAAATGGGTCTGCAATTCCGCGATTTAGTAGTTAAAAAAGAGATTTCTATTAAAGATTTGAAAGGTAAAGTTTTGGCTATTGATGGACAGAATATGTTGTATCAATTTCTAACCACCATCAGAGGAATGGATGGTTCGCCATTGACCGATTCTAAAGGTCGTGTTACTTCACATTTAATTGGCTTATTTAACCGCACTACAGCTTTAATGGAGGAAGGCTTGAAATTAGTCTTTGTTTTCGACGGCAAAGCTCCAGAAATTAAACAAAAAACTTGGGAGAAACGAGCAGCCATTAAAGCTGAAGCAACACTCAAGTTTAATGAAGCGGAAGAAGAAGGTAAGACTGAAGAGATGCGTAAGTTTGCTTCGCGCACGGCCGTACTTACTAAAGATATGCTTGCTGAAGCCAAGAAAGTAATTACTGCTTTGGGATTGCCAATAGTCCAAGCGCCTTCCGAAGGAGAGGCGCAAGCCACTTATTTAGTTAAAAAAGGCGAGGCTTACGCTGCTATTTCACAAGATTACGATACTTTAATTTTTGGCTGTCCGCTTTTAGTACGTAATTTATCTATCTCGGGAAAGAGAAAGAAGACTGGAAAAGCAGTCATGGAAACGGTCAAGCCGGAAATTCTTATATTAAAAGACGTTCTGCAAAATCTTGGTTTGAATTTAGAGCAATTAATAGTATTGGCTATTTTGGTTGGTACTGATTACAATCCTGGCGGAATTAAAGGTATAGGACCGAAAACAGCGCTAAAAATAGTTAAAGAATTGCCGACGGAGGAGATTTTTAAGAAAGTAGAGTGGGAAAAACATTGGCCCGATTTAGACTGGAAAATCGTCTTTAAAACCATTAGTGAAATGCCCGTAAGTGATGATTATGAATTAAAATGGAAAAAAATTGATGAAAAGGAATTGTGGCATCTTCTGGTAGAAGAACATGACTTTAGTGCCGAGCGAGTAAAGATGAAGCTAGATAAATTAGGACAAGAAGCAGAAGTGTGGAAGCAGGGCAGTTTGAATAAGTTTTTTTAGGAGATGGAATTAAGTTTATCTTTAGATTATCCTAAAATCATGTACTCACTTCTTTTAAACCCAAATGATTCAAATTATCTGCAAAAGATTCTATCTTATTTTTCCATACAAAAAAGAACACTTCTTTAATTTTATTCTCCTTCTGGTATTTGATAACTATGCCCCGTCTGAAATAGGCTAATCCGACCGTAGCATTTTTAACAATCTTAAAACTAATAATATCTTGTAGAGAAATGTTTCCAATAGGAATTACTCCAAATAGATAAGAATAAATCGCTTTGTTCGTCAAAGTTATTGAAAATGGGACTGCTATCCTCATAAAACTTTTTAGGCTTCCATAGTCTTTAACAATAGTCCATCTAATACTGTCAATTGTTTTCTCAGGAATGTTCTGATTTGATGCAGTTTTATTTTTACTGGACATTTTTGGTTGCTCGTTTAGTAAGACTAAATTAAAGTTGACAAGTGTGGATTAATATTAAGCCAATATTAAGTTAAAAGAGGATTATATTTAAAACATTCTATTTAAACAATACATTTTGATTTAATGGAGACTTTTGGGATAGTCATGGTTCACAAAAATCATCCATTTGATGACAGCATTACCTTAAATCGCTGAATTATTAAAGTTTTAAGCAATCTTTTTATACTTCTAAATTCTACTAAGTTATATGTTAGCAGCAAAGACGGAATTGAGGCATATAGAAATGGTTAAGCAGTTCTTAATCAAAAATAATTTACTGCATCCTGATTTATTGCCGGTAAAAGAGTTTGACAGTTTTTATTTCCCGCTTCAGAAAAGAGTACAAGTGCCTATGACCACCGTTCTAAGCGTTAAATTTGACTTTCCCCATAAAGTAAAAGCAAAAACCGCAGATGATTTATTGAAAGAAAAACTAAGTGCCGAGGAGTTTAAAATAATGCCACGCAGCCAGGAAGTAGTAGGAAATATCTTAATTCTGGAGATTCCCGAGGAGCTGCGGAAAAAAGAAAAGATTATTGCCGAAGCTTATCTTCAGGCCAATAAACGCCTAGAAACGGTAGTCAAAAAAGAACAGATGCATGAGGGTGTTTATAGAACAAGAAAAGTAAAGATTTTGGCAGGAAAGATGAGCAAAGAAACAGTTCATCTTGAAAACGGCATTAGATTAAAATTACATTTAGAGAAAACTTATTTTTCTGCTCGTTCGGCAGGAGAGCGTTTGAGAATTGCGAGATTGGTGAAAAAAGGAGAAAATGTTTTAGTTATGTTTTCTGGTGCCGGGCCATATCCACTAGTTTTGGCAAAAAATTCTCGGGCGGAACATATTTGTGGAATTGAGATTAATCCCGTGGCCCATGCTTTGGCGGTAGAAAATGTGGAATTGAATTGTTTGGGAAAGAAAATTACTCTTTATGACGGAGATGTGCGTGAAATTCTACCGCCCATAAAGAAAAAGTTTGAACGCATAATCATGCCGCTACCAAAAACCGGAGAAGAATTTTTAGGACTGGCTTTATCTAAAATTAAACCTAAAGGCATAATTCATTTGTATTCTTTTTTAATGGAAAATGAGTTTAAATCTTACGAATCAAAAATTAAAGAATTGTGCAGGAAAGAAAAACGCAAAGTCAAAATTATTAGAATGGTTAAGTGCGGACAGTTCTCGCCCAGTAAATTTAGAGTTTGCTGGGATTTAAAAGTTGAATAGTAGCCAAATACAAAATAGTGTACAAAATACCAATAATTCCATAATACCAATAACCCCAGCAAAATTTATAAGTAATCTTGCCATTCGTATAACAAACAGAAAGTAAGTGGAATGCGTGATGATTAGGTGAACACCAGTCCCTATATGGGATACGGATGTAACTGCTGAACGCACACAATTGCTTAATCGAAATATTAAAAAAAACGATGCTAGGCTCAAAAAAAGTGCCGGTCTTTATATTTCATGGCGCTTACGGCAATCCTCAAGAAAATTGGTTTCCTTGGCTGAAAAAAGAATTAGAAAAGTGCGGTTGCGAAGTTTATGTTCCGCAATTTCCTACACCAGAAAACCAATGTTTAGAAAGTTGGAAAACTGTTTTTGAGAATTATAAAGACAAAGTAACGGAAAATTCTATTTTAATCGGACATAGTATTGGAGCAACGTTTCTTCTGCACATTCTAGAAAACAGAGAAGAAACAGTTAAAGCCGCCTTTTTAGTGGCTGGATTTATTTCCCCATTAAAAAATGCCCAGTTTGACGAACTAAATACCTCGTTTCTTAAAGAAATGGACTGGTTAAAGATACAAAAAAATTGCAAAAGAACATATGTTTTCCATTCGGATAATGATCCTTACGTACCGCTAAAATTTGGAAAAGAACTTTCGGAAAAATTGGGCATCGGGGTAACAATTGTAAAAAAAGCCGGACATTTCAATGAAAACATTGGTTACAAGGAATTTCCTTTACTTTTAGATCTAATCAAGAGAACAGCCCATTTGAAAAAAAGAATATTTTTATCTTTGTTTAAATAATGACCTAACCAATCATTCCGGCAGAACCTTCTTCTTCGTCAACTTTTATTTTGTCGATAGCGGCAAAGAAATCGTCTGATTTAACAATTTCACGGCCTTCGCGAATAGCAAAATAGCCGGCTTCGGTGCAAACTGCTTTTATTTCTGCTCCTGAAAAATTTTCTGTCCTGAAAGCTACGTCATTGAGGTTGACTTCCTGTAAACTCATCTTTCTAGTGTGAACTTTCAATACTTCCAGACGGCCGTCGTAATCGGGCAAACCAACCTCAATGAGGCGATCCAAGCGCCCGGGGCGAATGAGTGCGCTGTCTAAAATGTCTATGCGGTTAGTTGCGCCTATTACTTTAACGTTTCCCAGATGCTCGAAACCGTCTAACTCGGCCAGAAGCTGCATAAAGGTTCTATTGACTTCACGTTCGCCGGAGGTTCCTGTATCCATTCTACTAGCAGCCAAGGCGTCTATTTCATCAATAAAAATTATAGTTGGAGCTTTTTTACGTGCTAATTCAAAAATATCTTTTACTAATTTAGCACCTTCTCCTATGAATTTTTGTACCAGTTCCGAGCCAACGACTTCGATAAATGTAGCTTTAGTGCTGTTAGCGACGGCCTTAGCCAATAAAGTTTTACCTGTCCCTGGTGGGCCGTGCAAGAGAACGCCTTTGGGCGGAGTGATGCCAATTTTTTTGAAGATGCCCGGATTCTTGAGCGGCAGTTCAATTACTTCTTTAATTTCACGAATCTCTTCTTTCAAACTGCCAATTTCATCCCAACTTTCTCTTGGTTTATCAATAATAATAAATTTTTCTATGTCGGAAGCTTCGGGAATTGTGATTTTTTCTACTATATTAAGAGATTTCTGTTCAACCAAAACTGAATCACCGGGAGCTAGATCTTTAACACCTTTCAAGATGTAGCTGTAAAATTTGTTGCCGTTTGGAACTTTAATGACTGCCTTATCTCCGTGCAGGCTGACGATTTCTGAGACCAGAAGCGCTGGTTTTTTCAAACTACTTAGCTCGTGGCTTGCTTTTTCAAACAAGTCGCGCAGCATGGCAGTTTCCTCATGCAACTGGCGCAAGCTGGTCTGAAAAAACATTTTTTCTTCTTCTGCGCTCATAACTAAACTGTTTTGCCCGTCGGTAGAATTTATAGTCTGACTAAAAAATGGAAGTTCTAAATTATTTGCCAATTTTTCTGAACTTTTTTTTGATTGTGTTTGTTCTTTGTTCATTAATTACCCCATGAGGTTTATTTGGTGATGATAAAACCCAATTAGATGCAGTGATTTAAAAGATTTACTGATTTTTTGAACTGAATATGACGGATTAGAAAAAAATATTTTGTCGACGATAAATTTTGGAGATAATTTATTTATGTAGAAAACTAAAAAAAAGTACACTTTTGCACGAGATATTTTAACGACGATAGAATGAAAAATAATTTTGTAAAAAGAAATGTTTAAATAGGCAAAGTGTTTTCTTTGTTTTGTAAAAAAAAGTAAGGGGTGAATCATAATGGCAGCTAAGAAAAAAGGCAAAAAAAAGAAGAAGTGATTCTTCATTCAATTTATTCTTTTATTTTTTTAATTTAATATTTTAATTTGATATTTTTTATTTAATTTAAATTTAATATTTCTTTGGTTTATGGATTTTTATAAAAAATAGTATATTTTCTCCTG
>JACPCC010000048.1 GCA_016179995.1 Candidatus Woesearchaeota archaeon
AAAATTTGTCTTTTTCCATGGAGAGGCTTTTTATAATAATCAAATGGAGGGAGCTCTTGAGAAACTTCAAGAAAAAGTGCCTACAGAAATGTCCGATGGTGCTTTAATTGTCAACTTGGAAAAATATAAGCTTACACCGGTTTTGCTGCGTAAGTCTGATGGAGCGACAACTTATCATACTCGTGATTTGGCGGCTTTATTTTACCGTCTGCAAAAATATCGCGCTGATAAAATACTCTATGTTGTTGGCTCAGAACAGAAACTGCATTTCCAGCAGCTTTTTAAGATTGTGGAACTTTATGGTATTCCTCCAGAAAAGTTAGTCCATGTCGATTTTGGTCTGTTTAGGTTTCCAGAAGGGAAAATGTCCACTAGGGAAGGAAAAGTTATTTTCTTAGAAGAAGTTTTGGACAAAGCTATTAATTTGGCTAAGCAGATTATTGCCGAGAAAAATCCTAATCTTGGCAATAGTGAAGAAATTGCCAAAGAAGTGGGCGTAGGTGCTATTATCTTCGCTGATTTAAGTAATGACAGAATACGTAACATAGACTTTGATTGGAACAGGATGCTTTCTTTTGATGGAGAAACTGGTCCGTATTTGCAATATACTCATGCCCGCGCTTGTTCTATACTCAGAAAAGCGATTGAAGAGCAGAGCATGGGCAGCAGCGACAAAGTTAATTTTTCTCTTCTTGAATCCGTCGAAGAACAAGCTTTGGTCAAAAAATTATACCTGTTTTCTGAAGTGTTAGTTGCGGCGGCGCAATCTTATCGCCCGCACATCTTAGCCAATTATCTTATTGCTTTAGCACAGTCATTTAATGGTTTTTATCACAATCATACGGTTATTTCCAACGATAAAGGGGTTATGAAAGTACGCTTATTGCTGGTAGATTGTACACGGCAAGTGTTAGAGAATGGGCTGCATCTGTTAGGGATTAAGTCTCCAAAGGAGATGTGAAGTTTAAATATTAATATTGCACTCATTTGTTAAGTTGTTTCTGGATAATATCTTGCTTTTTTTACCACAACCTTTATATATTAACTACAGTTAACACCTATTAACTATGGTAAATAAGTATAAACTTAAGTTAACTAATCTCCAGCAGGAGATTTTGAAGCTATTAGAAGTTAAAGCTGGAAAAGCTTTGAACCAGAGGCAGATCTCGAAACTTCTAGAAGTAAGCCCGCCGGCAGTGATGAAATCCTTGCCAGGATTAGAAAATGAGAACCTAATTAAGCTACAGCAAGATAAAGAAACAAAAAGATGGTCTGTAGAACTAAATCGTGATTATCATAAAGTAATGCAATTGAAAAGAGTTGATAATTTAAAACAGATATATGAATTTGGTCTGGCAGATTTTCTAGAAAAAGAGTTTGCTGGAGCTACAATCATTTTGTTTGGAAGTTATTCCCGAGGAGAAGATCTAATTAATTCAGATATAGATATTGCCATAATCGGACGAAAAGATAAACTTATTGAGCTTTCTAAGTACGAAAAATTATTGGAGAGAAAAGTAAATCTTAATTTTTATGATTCTTTTCATAACATTCATAAATCTCTAAAAGAAAACCTCGGCAATGGCATCATTCTTACAGGAGGCTTTGAGCTATGAGGGGCATAAAGAAATTTACGGAGTACATTGTTGAGAAAATTGTTAAGAAACAGAGTATAGATAGTTCTAGAGCTGAATTTCTTACCCAAGAAGCGGCGAATAGCTATAACAACCTCTTAGAAAAAAAGCAGAAGATTCTTCTAAATGATACAAATGCCAATGACTTCTTAAAATCTTGTTATGACACTATTATGGAATTGATTCGAGCAAAAATGCTTCTTCGGGGATATAATGCTTCTGGTCATGGTGCTCATGAAGCAGAAGTATCGTTTATGAGAATACTTGGTTTTGATGAAAAAGACGTTCAATTCGCAGATCAAATGCGTTATTTTAGAAACGGAATAATTTATTATGGGACAAGACTCGATAAAGAATATGCTGAAAAAGTAATTGAATTCACTATAAGAATTTATTCTAAATTGAGAAACATGTAATTTAAATAATGATCCAAATAATAATCTCTATTCCATTTTCGGAGGAAAATCGTCTCTCGGACTAACTCCACGTTTCTCACAAGAAGTAAGATAACGTTTTCTTAAAACGTCATATCCTACATCCATAATCACTCCATTTCTCTCATATTTTGCTTCGATTAATCTTCTAGCTTCGTCTTCAGAAAGATTGTATTCTATGCATTTTAAGAAAAAAACTACTTCTGGTGTATATCCATTGTGCATATCTTTTTGATGGCCCATTTCTATGTCGATTATATTATATCTCAATTGACCAGTTGCATCTGTATTTCTCTTTCTTTTTTTCAGATCAAGTTTATATGCTTTAACTTCATAAGAATGTTTTGCTTGGCTATTTTCTTTAACAATCTTTAAAAAAGAATCTCTTGCTTTCTTACTCATTTCTGTTTCTTCGTAGTCTAGAATATTATCTTCCAAGCTCATAATTGTCAATAAATACGTTCATTTATATAAATATTTACACTCTAAAGTAGATAAATAATCTCAACAACTTTTTTAAAGGAGAGATAGAATAACTACCAAATAGATATAATTGCTCATGTTATCTGATGGTTGATTTGATTCGCTAGCTAATTTAATCTGATTGAGTAAACCGAGAGATCCATTAATCAAAAAATCGTATTTGTTTAGCAATTCGGCGGTCTGTTTTCCTCGTCCCACTAAAGCTGTATGATGGATAAAATGGTAAATCTATTATTTTGCTTGTGGGTAACTCAAACCATCTAACAAATAGTTACGCTCGGAAAACTCATTGACCGCGCTGAGCTAATCAAATACAAAAAATCTATCCCTGCAAAAATGACTGAATTAATCATTACGGAAAAACCCAGCTCAGCGCAAAAAGTAGCGGAAGCTTTAGCTGATGGTAAGCCTAATAAAAAGAAATTCAAGCAAAGTTCTTTTTACGAATTAAGTCATAAAGGTCAAGATATTATTGTTACTTCTGCTGTTGGTCATTTATTTGGTTTAGCAGAAGAGAAAAAGAAAAGCTGGAGTTATCCAGTATTTGAAATAAAGTGGGCACCTTCTTATGAAATTTTAAAAGACGCTAAATATGTTAAAGATTATATCGAAGCTATTGCCTCATTATCTAAAAAAGCTGATTCTTTTACTATAGCTTGCGATTACGATGTTGAGGGAGAAGTTATTGGTTTAAATGTGGTTCGCTTTGTCTGCCATCAGAAGGATGCTAATCGAATGAAATTTTCAACTTTAACTAAGCCGGATTTAGTTGAAGCGTATGAAAATAAGATGAAACATTTGGATTGGGGGCAGGCTTTAGCCGGAGAAACGAGGCATAAATTAGACTGGTATTATGGTATCAATCTGTCTCGGGCTTTAACGGCTTCAGTCAAAGCAGCAGGTTCATTTAAAGTGATGTCTGCCGGTAGGGTACAGGGACCTGCGTTAAAAATTTTGGTTGATAGAGAAAGAGAAATTGAAGCTTTCAAACCAGAACCATTCTGGGAGTTATATCTTCATGGAAGCTATACTGATAAAAACTCTAAAGAAAAAACTGCGATATCAGAGGTTGAAGCCAAACATCAAAAAGATAAATTTACTGATTTAAAAGAAGTACAAAATATTTTAAAGAAAGTAGATGGTGAAAAAGAAGCTAGGATTAAAGATGTGAAAAGAAACAAGCGTCAGCAGGCTCCGCCTTATCCCTTTGATTTGACTACTTTGCAATCTGAGTCTTATAATATTTTTCATATTACACCAAAGGAAACATTAGCCTTGGCGCAAAATTTGTATCTAGCGGGTGTAACTTCCTACCCGAGAACTAGTTCCCAGCAATTAGATCCTAAATTAGGATTAAAAAAGATTCTTACTGATTTAACTAAACAGCCAGAATATGATAAACTTTGCAGCGAATTATTAAAACTAAAGGAGTTAAAACCAAATAATGGAACGAAAACTGATCCCGCGCACCCAGCCATATATCCGACAGGAGTGGTTCCTCATTCTCTTAAACCTAATGAAAGAAAACTTTATGATTTAATCGTCAAGCGCTTTATGGCGACGTTTGCTCAGCCGGCAGTGCGTGAAACTATGGAAGTTTCTTTAGATGTGAAAGATGAAATTTTTATTGCTAAAGGTACTCGAACTTTAGAAGAAAATTGGCATGTTTTCTATAAGCCTTATGTCAAGCTGGAAGAAATTACTTTGCCGGATATGAAAATTGGCGAGGCAGTCAAGATTAAAAAAATCGAGAAAGTAGATAAAGAAACTCAGCCGCCCAATAGATATAACCAATCTTCAATAATTAAAGAACTGGAAAAAAGAAATCTGGGCACGAAAGCCACTCGGGCAGATATTTTAGATCGTTTATTTCAAAGAAATTATGTTGAAGGGGTTAAAATCACTGTAACTAAATTAGGTATGGAGACTATTAAAGTGTTGGAGAAATATGCCCCTCTTATTGTCGACGAGAAATTGACAGCCGATTTTGAAGCTGAGATGGACAAAATCCGTGAAGGCAAGATTAAACAGGAAACGGTTTTGGAAAGGGCTAAAAAGTTTTTGATAGGATTATTGGAAGATTTCAAGAAAAAAGAAGTCCATATTGGAAAAGAAATAATTCAGTCAGTGAGAGATACTCAAGAAAAACAGAATTATATAGGTATCTGTAAAAAGTGCGGCGGAAACTTAACTATTAAATTTGGGAAATTTGGCCGATTTATTGCCTGTGATAAATATCCCGCTTGTAAAGTTACATTCAAACTGCCAGCTACAGGTTTAGTAAAGAACTCTGAAAAGACATGTGAGTTGTGCAGTTCACCTAAAATTATGGTTATTCAGAAAGGCAAAAGACCGCATGAATTTTGCATCAACCCAGATTGTAAAAGCAAGATACTGGCTACGCCTGCCGAGATTAAAAAGAGTGATAAACCCTGTGTTAATTGCGGAAAAGAGATGGTCTTACGACGTTCTTTTTACGGCGAATTCTGGGGCTGTTCGGGGTATCCAAACTGTAAGACCATAGTGAATATAGAACGCAAGTTTGAAGTAAAAAAAGATGTTAATTCAGGAAATAATACTGTTATCTCTACTACACCTACAACAGCTACTACTGCTACCACTATGGTTAAATCTATTTCTAGTTCTAAACCTGTATCTATCCATAAAACAATTCCTGTTTCTAAAACTAAAGCTGTAGTTGCTGCAGTATCTAAGAAAAAAGTGAAGAAGTGAGTTAATAGTTAAATCGTAATACTTCAGCTTCCTGAAGTTAAGCAAAGTCGTCTTGGTCGTGAATTTAGCAAAATCCCAGCTCATTGTTAAAGATGAAATAATCTATAAGTTAAAGAGAGGATTTTGTTCCTAACTTGTCTGACGAATAGACTAGCTAAATTCACCATTGACCATGACGACGACTTTGCTTCATATTGCTGAAGTATTGCGTTAAATCGAAAGCTATATATTCTCAAAGTATTTTCTTTTATTGATGGTGGATGTTAAATTTAAAAGGATTAATGTTAATGTTCTTATTTCTACTTTAATCGTTATTTTAGTTTTATTTTCTTTAGTTTCCTGTGCTACGGAAAAATCAAAAGATACTTCAAATTCTAATCAATTGCCAGAAAAATCTACAGCTTCAACTAAATCTACCACTTCAACTAAATCTACCACTCCAACTATTGTTGGTTATCAAAAACCAAGTACTCCAACTAATTCAGAGGTAATAGAACCTAGTAATCCTACTACAACTTCTTCAACAACAACTTCATCAGATTCAACAACACCAATTCCAGCATCCTCGACTACACCTATTGCCACAACTACTTCAACTACTACTTCTTCATCCACTACTTCAACTACTACTTCTTCCACTACTGTAACTCCAATTACTTCCAATTCCATTCCTAAAGATACTTATGCTCTATTCTACACTACTAGTTTAAGCAGTTTACAAGAGAACTTGCCGGTCCAAGTGCAGTATACGGACATAGAAGGCGGCGGTTATGCAACTAATATTCGCTGGGAGAGTAGCACAAGTGCGGTAGTAAAATATATGCCAGAAATTGATCGCGTAGATTTGATGAAGAAAGGCAGTTCATCTTCTTGGAGCCAGAATGTAATGTATCCATTTACGACTGCTGGAAGATTTTTTGTTTTAAGAGACTGGGGTTCTGATTGGAATATCAAGAATAACCAATGGACTTTAACTGAAATAAATCCAACAAATGGTGTGGTGATTCAAGAAACAGGATTTAATGCTGATTCATTTGGAATAATTGGAAATAAGATTTATCTATCTACCGGTCGAACAACTGATTTTTATGGAAGAATTACTAGTTACGGTAGTTTAAAAGTAATGGATTTGGGAGAATCTTCAAGTTATTATGCTCGAGAATTGATTAGGTATACTGAAGATAATCCTGCAGGAACTTTATATGGTGCAGGCAATGGTTTATTTTCTTTAGTTTGGACTTATGTGGAT
>JACPCC010000049.1 GCA_016179995.1 Candidatus Woesearchaeota archaeon
AGCATAATAATTCCATCCTTGATAACAATAAAAACTATTGGCTGCCATTTTCTCCGCCGCTAAAAGACCACCAGAACCCAACGGTCCAACTGCTCCAGCTTCACACTTCTCCCACTTCTTAGACTCACTCACCAAGACATTTACGAACACAACAAAGATATATCTAACCACTCTGAGTGTTCGAGCTACAATCGTATCCTCAAACAAGCTACAATCGTAGCAACTTATCCAAGCATAACTTCTAAGATTCTTCCACAACATTTAAAAATAAAGCCAAAAGTTAACCATAGTTAACTAAATATTAACAATAGTTAATAAGAAAACAAGAGATAATAATCAAGAATAATAAATAAAACCCAATAAAGAACCGCCACTAAACCACATGTCTAAAACAATATTACATCCGCAAGAAGTTGAAACATTTTACGTACTTCCTTCTTTAAGAAAACACCTTGCACATACTCTTAAAGGGCTTGGTTTAAAACAAAAAGAAATAGCCCACATTATGGGTATCAACTCAGCTACTATCAGCCAATACCGCAGCTCTAAACGCGGGCATTTTGTTAACTTTAATGTTGATATTAAAAAAGAAATTAAAAAATCTGCCCTCTTAATAAAAGATCGTTCAACTTATTTAAAAGAGACGCAAAGATTATTGCGGTTTATCAGAGAAACCAATGCTTTATGTAAAATTCACAAATTATTTTCAGAAGTGCCAAAAGAATGCGACCCTTTATTTATGGGGTGTCATAACTTAGTTAACGCTGGAGCCCACCATGTCTAAAGAAAATAAAACCATAACTGTTGAACCAAGCCGCCAGTTATATGACCATGCAGATAAACATCAGGCTAAACTAAAATCTAAACCAGGCATTAACGAAGAAACCATCAGACTAATCTCCAAAAGTAAAAACGAACCACAATGGATGCTGGATAAACGTCTTAAAGCACTACAACATTTTGAGAAAACTACCATCCCCGCTTGGGGCCCTGATCTCTCCAAGCTAGACTTAAATCAAATAGTTTATTATGTTGATCCAAATGCTAAAGAAACTAACAATTGGGATGAAGTACCGGAAGAAATTAAAAAAACTTTTGACAAGTTAGGTATTCCTGAAGCCGAGAAAAAAGCCCTGGCCGGAGTGGGAGCACAATATGATTCTTCGATAGTTTATCATAATATCAATAAGATTCTGCAAGACAAAGGCGTCATCTTTGAAAACATGGATGTAGCAGTACAAAAGTATCCAGAATTGGTAAAAAAATATTTTATGACTTCTTGTATCCCCATCAACGACCATAAGTTCATCATGTTGCATGCTGCTGTTTGGAGCGGCGGAACTTTTATTTATGTACCAAAAGGCGTTAAAGTAGAGCTCCCCTTGCAAGCATATTTTCGCATGAATGAACAAAAGGGCGGACAGTTTGAACATACTTTAATTATTTTAGATGAAGATTCAGAACTACATTATATCGAGGGCTGTTCATCACCTCGCTATTCATCTACAAGTTTGCATGCTGGCTGCGTAGAAATATTTGTCAAAGATAGGGCCAAGATGCGTTATAGTAGTATTGAAAATTGGAGCAAAAATGTCTATAATTTAAATACGAAACGCGCCTTGGTAGATAAAGAGGCCACCATGATCTGGGTTTCTGGTAATATGGGCAGTTGTACGACTATGCTTTATCCTTCTTCTGTTTTAAGAGGAGAGGGTGCAAAAACTGATAACATAAGTGTAGCCTTTGCTGGAAAAGGACAATATCAAGATGTAGGAGCCAAAGCAATCCATATTGCCCCACACACTACTTCGACAATCCATTCTAAGAGTATTAGTAAAGATGGGGGCATAGCCCATTATCGTGGTTTAGTTAGAATTATGCCTAAAGCTAAAAACTCTGTCACTAGCGTAGTTTGTGATGGACTTATTCTTGATAGTTTATCAAAATCAAATACTTTTCCGGCCATGAACATTGAAAATAACGATGTTGACGCCATGCACGAAGCTAGGGTCGGAAAGATTAGTGAAGAAGCTATTTTCTATTTACAAAGCCGTGGTTTAAGCGAGGAACAAGCGACCAAGTTGATAGTCTCTGGTTTTTTAGAGCCGATAGTCAAACAATTACCGCTAGAATATGCAGTTGAACTTAATAAATTAATAGAGTTAGAGATAGAAGGAAGATAAAATGAACAATAATCAGCAAAAAAAAGAATCAGAGAACTGTTTTAAGATAGACTTTCATGAAGAATTTCCAATTTTGAAATCCATTACTTATTTAGATAATAGTTCTACTACTCAAAAACCGCAGGTTGTCCTGGAGGCAATGAATGAATATTATACTAAATACTGTGCTAATGTTCATCGTGGGTTATACCCTCAAGCAGAGCAAGCCACACAAGTATTTGAAGAAGCGCATCAAACCGTGGCGCAATTTATTGGCGCAGAAGCTGATGAAATAATATTTACTAGTGGCACTACAGAAAGTATCAATCTTCTAGCACAATTGCTGGGAAAAACTCTCCAACCAGGAGATGAAATAGTTCTTAGTATTATGGAACATCACAGCAATCTCGTTCCTTGGCAACAAATAGCTAAAGAAAAAAAAGCCCAGTTGAAATACATTAATTTAACTAAAGATTATCATCTTGATCTTAACGAGGCCAAAAAGATTATTTCTAAAAAAACTAAAATTGTCTCCATTACGCACATGTCCAATGTTTTAGGTACAATAAATCCAGTAAAAGAACTGACAGCCATGGCCCATAAAGTTGGTGCTTTGATTATTATCGATGCGGCTCAATCAACGCCCCACCTAAAACTAAATGTCAAAGAATTAAGCTGTGATTTTTTGGCTTTTTCTGGACATAAATTGTGCGGACCTACGGGAATAGGTGTGCTTTACGGTAAAAAAAGATTATTACAAGATTTAGAACCATCTAAATTAGGCGGCGGCATGATAAAAGAAGTTACTCTACAAAATTCCACTTGGGCTGGCCTTCCTGCTAAATTCGAAGCAGGCACGCCCAATATCGCCGGTGCCCTTGGGCTGGCAGCAGCCATCAAATACCTACAAAAAATTGGTTTAAAGAACATAGAAAAACAAGAATTATCATTAACTAAATATGCGCTAGATAAATTAAAAACAATCTCTGGATTAAAAATAATCGGTCCACCAAATAATAAAGGCCGGGGAGCAGTTATTTCTTTCACGATAAAAAATGCCCATCCGCATGATGTGGCAGAAATATTGGCCAGAGAAAATATAGCCATACGGGCAGGACATCACTGTGCTATGCCCCTACACACTTCATTAAACATAGAAGGCACCTCTAGAATGTCCTTTTATTTTTACAATACCACCAAGAACATAGATGCAGCCATAAAAGCACTGCATAAAGTAAACCGCATATTTCAATAGAAACTAAAAATGATATTATTATAAAAAATTATAACAACATGAAATCAAAAAAAATACCATCATCACAAAAAACAGAAATGGGAGAAGATCCCTTAGGAGATAGGCTAGGCGAACCATTAACTGAGGAAGAAGAACTGTACAAAGAGAACATCTTAGACCATTATAGAAGTCCCCATAACAAAGGGCAATTAAAAAAATATACCCAAACTCATTCTGACTTAAATCCACTTTGTGGAGACAGAATTACCGTTTACTTACAAATTAGCCCAAATTCACCCAAAGTATTAACTGATATTTCTTTTGAAGGTAGTGGTTGTGCTATCAGTCAAGCCGCAGCTTCCTTGCTTACTGATAGCATCAAAGGGAAAAAAATTGAAGTGATACGAACTCTTGGCCCTTGGGACATCTTCAATTTGTTAGGAATTCGTATTAGTCATACCCGCAGCAAATGCGCTTTACTTGGTCTAAAAACTATCCAACACAGTTTACAAGGAGTTAAATGAAACTAAAATGATAAATAAAGCAATAAATAAAGAAGACAAAAATAACGATAAGGACGATTTCCATAATAATCAAAAATCTAGTTTAATTGTAAAAGACTTGCACGTAGAAGTAGAAGGTAAAGAAATATTGAAAGGCATAAATCTTATCTTCCATTCTGGAAAAGTCCATGCTTTAATGGGACCAAATGGTTCTGGCAAGTCAACTTTAGCTCAAGCCCTAATGGGGCATCCAAAATATAAGATAACTAAAGGCAAAATACTGTTAGATGGAAAAGACATCACCCAAGAAAAGACTAACCTACGGGCACAAGCAGGATTGTTTCTTTCCTTCCAGTACCCAGCAGAGATTAATGGTGTTACTATCAGCAACTTCCTGCGCACAGCAGTTAAAGCTGTATTAAAGAAAGATTACAATGTTTTAGAATTTCATAAACTGCTTAAAGAAAAGATGGAGTTATTGCATATGGATCATTCTTTTTGCAAGCGTTATCTTAACTACGGCTTTTCTGGTGGAGAAAAAAAGCGTGCCGAAATACTGCAGATGCTGTTATTAGAACCAAAATATGCTTTATTAGATGAAACGGATTCCGGGCTGGATGTTGATGCCCTTAAAGCCGTAGCTGATAGTATAAATGCCGCACGTAAGATAAGTAAAGCAGGCATGATTGTTATTACCCATTACAATCGCTTCTTAGAATATTTCTCGCCAGATGAAGTTAGTGTTTTATATCAAGGAAAAGTTGTCGCTCAAGGAGGATATGAATTAGCTAAAAAGATAGAAAAAGAAGGCTTCAAAGGAATTATTAAAGATGAGCAAGAAAATGACAATTTAAACAATAAGGAGAAATAAAAATGACTAAAGAAAATACCCCTCTCAAAAATGAAAAAGGCAAAACTAAAGAAACGTCAAAATTAACCAAAGAACAATTAATTGAAGAAGTTTTTAAAAAATATACCGACCCAGAATTAGGAATAGATGTCTGGACTCTAGGCTTGATTTACAAGATTGAGATCAAGAAAGAAGAAGTTTATGTACAATTAACATTTACTTCCCCTTTATGCCCTTATGGTCCACAGATGGTCGAAGAATTACGTCAAATGATCTTACAAAAAGGCGCCAAAGACGTCAAGATAGAAATCACCTTTGAACCAGCATGGAAACCATCTGATGAGTTAAGAGAGATGATGGGAGTTTAAGTAGATAGAATAAAATACTAAACAAAAAATAGAATTCAATAGTGGCTAATCAAAGAATGTTCTAAGATCTTAAGCACCACCCGAGCCATCTGGTTAAGATTATCTAGGTTTGATTTGATTATTTAACTTTGATAACGTTGCTTCAATGTGTACAATCTCTTTTCTTGCACGAATACCATCTTTCGCTTAGAAATCGTTAAACAATTCTACTGACACTAAATTATCAATAATTTTTCTTTTGTAAAATTTAAAAGATTAATTCAAGAGATTAAATTGATATTACTACAAATACTATTAAAAATATCAACCTTTCTCCAACACTCTCTTCCACGCTTCTAAATCGTTCTTAGAACGTATCTCTTCTTTAGAATTAGATAGATTACAAAACAAAGTTTTAATTTTATATTTACGACAAAGCTTCAAATTAAAACGCATCCGCCCAAGTAAAGACCCACGAGTGTTACAATTTAGAACTTCGCTAAAAGAAAAAGCAACCACTGCATTAGATTTAGCCGCCAGCGGACCAAGCACTTGATTTAACCCGCCACGTAAATGGTGCAAACTATCAGAATGATGAATCCTCTCCATTCCCCAGACCACATCAGGGGTACATTTTTCAAAAAGAAACCTTAACTGCTCCTCACTCGTAGGCCGGCAAATTACTATTTTTTTCTTATTCTTGCCCCCTCTTATTTTTTTAGCCAATAAATCGTTATTTTTTTCTTCTAGTAAAAGAATATCTTCTACAAAAAAGACTTTACTAAAGCCCAAACTGCTGCTAAATTCTTGCAATTCTTCACTTTTTGAGATTAATAGTAAATCATCCATATTACGACATATATGTGGGAAAGCTTTATAAAAATATGCTCTAAATATTACTCTAAAAATAGGCCTGCCAAATAAGTGATAAAAATGAAACTAACCATTAAACTAGAAAAGCCAAAAAATACAAAAAGAATAAGCTTCTCTAAAAAAACAGTTCAAGAATTATTACTTCAATTAAATATCAATCCGCAAACAGTATTGATTGTCAGAAACAATCAAGTTATAACTGAAGATGAAAAATTGAAAGACGGCGATACTTTAGAGCTTCTTAGCGTCGTTTCTGGTGGATAGAATGCCTTGCCATAAATGCTTAAATCCTGCAGTTATAAAAATGCAGCATGGTGATCTTTGTGCTAGTCACTTCCTTAGTTATTTTGAAGATAAAGTATTTCAAACCATCCAAGATTATCGCTTGCTAGAACGAAACGACACTATCTGCGTGGCAGCGTCTGGAGGAAAAGATTCTCTCGGGGTTTGGACACAAAGGGGAGTTATTGCTGTAACCATCGAAGGGCTGAACTGTCAAATGAATGGTTGCCCAACTCCACAAGAATTAAATAGAACTTCATATAATGGAG
>JACPCC010000050.1 GCA_016179995.1 Candidatus Woesearchaeota archaeon
AACAACTCAAATACTTTTGAGCTTACTTCAAACTTGGGATTTTCAAGGATTGAATCAGTATAATCAATTAAGACATCACCTCTAAGCTTAATTCATACATTGTTCCAAAATATTTATATACTGGACTATACAAATCTTTAAAAATTAATAATTGTTAACTACTTTAAAATAAATACAGCGAGGGAACAAAAATCAAAAACAAACTATTCCTATCTCTCTTAGTCTCTGTACTTTTTATACTTTTCTTAGTAGATTCTGCTTTAGCGGTTGTCGAATTCACTACCGAAAAAGCTACACTTGATGTTGATTATAAATTATTTAACGACAATAATCAGAAAATAATCACTGTCAGCACCAGCAGTTTTGTATTAAGTAATCTTGATACTGTAAACAGTGCCATCGTAACTTTAACCGCTACTGGACTACCTACTAATTATGTTGTTAAAAGTCAAGAAGTAACTATCCCTGCTGCTGGAACCGTTTCCGCTACTTTATCATTAGATGTTCCTCATAAAGAAGATGCAGGAACGAAAAATATCGGAACAATTACTGCCACCCAAGGATCAACTGTTGTTGATAGTATTACTTTAGAGCAGAAAACAGTAAATATGCTTAGTATGAGATCTTTCTATATAGATTATATCGACCAAGACGATTCTTCAGAAAGAGACCCATTTCCTGATGAAACTCAATTTGAATTAGAAAAAGAAGTATTAGTTGGAACTACAGTTACTTTGAATTTCAAGTTTAAAAACTTATTTGATAATGACTATGACTCCGATTATGGAAAAATAGAAGACATCAATCTAAAGATAGAATCTGACGATAACGATTTATTTGCTGATAATTTCGAAGAAGATTACGATATTGGCAGCATAGCTAATGATGGTACAAAAGACTATGAAGTCAGCTTTACTATTGGCAATGAAGCTAAAGCTCGAGATTATACACTCACTATTACTTTAGATGGTGAAGACGGCAAAAGCGCTCGTCATGAAGTTGAGAAAGAACTAACTTTTAATATAAAACGTAAAGGAAATGACGTGCGCTTTGAAAAAGCCAATTTAACCACTACTACTGATATTACTACTTGCTCTCCACGTTTTATGATGGATGTCAAAATGAGAAATTACGGTACGAAAAATCAGAACGATGCTGCCATTTCAATTTACAACTCTGATCTAAACATTAACGAGAACATTCCTCACATTGCTTTAGAAAGTTATGGCGAGAATGATGATACTTGGAGCAGAACCTTCAACTTTAATCTAATAAAACCGAAACGGCTGCTCCTGTTGCTAAAGTAGTAGAACAACCTAAATCAAATGAAACAGTAACTACTATGCCTGTAATTAAAACTGTTGAACGTTCATTTAGTACCGACGATTTAATAGTTGGTGGCGCAGTAATAATTATGGTTTTATTGATTTCAATAATTGGCTTATTTGCCGCGATATTGATTAAGAAGTAGAAGAGTTGGAATTAGAGAGAGTCATGATATAGAGTTTTCCCAAATAAAGAGGATGTTTAGATTATCGGAGGGAAAAATGAAGAACTTAAGTTTGAATATTTTGGTTTTACTATTTTTATTATCAGCTAATCTCGCATTAGGAGATGTTGTGATTAATGAGGTGATGTATAATCCTAGTGGTTCTGATTCCTATGATGAATTTATCGAGATTTATAACAATGGAGACTATTCTGAAAATTTAGATACTTATAATCTTTGTAGTCAAGATATTTTAGAAGGATACATTAACAATGCAGATGGGACTACATATTTAGAGACTGGATTAACTCTTGCACCAGGAGAATATGCTTTAATAACTGATGGTGGAACTGGAACTAAAGTTTATACTAATTTTGATGTTGATGATAATGCTATTGCTTTTCATGTAAATGGAAATACTCTTTGTGGTGGTCTAGATCATGGTGATACAATTAGTATAACTAATGTAATTAATAGCGATATTTTGGTTATAGATTCTAACTGGGGTGGAAATGGAGATGGTAAAACTCTAGAAAAAATTAATGGTTTTATAAATGATAACACCCAATCAAACTGGCAGGAGAGCAGAATAGGAGGAACACCTGGATCAAACAATAATGATGTCCCTACTGCTGTAAATAGTGCTGTAACAACAGAAGAAGATACTGCTTATATTTTTACAATTTCAGACTTTAAATTTGCTGACGAAGATGCCGATGACAATTTAAACTCAATAAAAATAACCGGCTTAGAAACCGCCGGAGATTTAGAATTGGCAGGAGTGGATATTACTATAAATCAAGTAATTCCTGCGGCTAGTATTGCTAGCCTAACTTTCAAACCAGTCGATAATGCTTATGGGGCGCCTTATGCTACTTTCAATTTTAAAGTGAATGACGGCACAGAAGATTCCGTCTCTTCATATACTATGACTATTAATGTTAATTCAAGAAACGATCCTCCTACCTCCAGTTCTCCTACAGCGATTACTATTAATGAAGATGCAACTTACACTTTTAGTTCAAGTAATTTTCCTTTCTCAGATATTGATGGTAATACTTTAAACTCAATAAAAATCGCTAGCTTAGAAACAGCTGGAGATTTAAAATTGGCAGGAGTAGATGTTACACTTAATCAAGTAATTCCTGTCGCTAGTATTACTAGCTTAACTTTCAAACCAGTAGATCATGCTTTCGGAACACCTTACGCTACTTTCAATTTTAAAGTGAATGACGGAACTGATGATTCAGTTTCTTCATATACTATGACTATTAATGTCAATTTAGTAAACGATCTGCCCGTTATCACAGCTATTCCTAATGGAATCGCAACCGAAGGAGTTGAATTTACTTATATCATTCAAGCCACTGATGTGGAAACAGCTTCGGAAGATTTGGAAATTTCTTCTGTTATGGTTGACTCTGTACCTGGCTGGTTGGAAATAGACAGTGCATCAGATCCAATAAGAATAAAAGGCGCCCCTGGCATAAATGACAAGAATAAAAATGAGAAAATATCAATAACTGTAATTGATAGTGATGGTGGTTCTGGTACTAAAGATTTTTATCTTGATATTATTCCTGCCTTACAAATTGACCCTGCCACAATTGAAATAGAAATAGATGAAAGAGTATATCATACTACTGACAATCTAATTGTTGCTCCAGGCAGCGATGTTATATTGAGATATCAATTCACTAATAATTATGACAAAACTCTTGGACATGTGGAAGCCTCAGCATGGATTGATGTTAATAGAAATGGAGAATTTGATGATAATTTGGACCTTGATGGTGATGGTGTTCCAGAGAGAGAGCCAGAATTTGTCAGTGTCTGTCAAGGCGCTAGTTGTGATGAAGGGGATTGGGCTTTAACACCCGGTGCAGCAGGAAGCAGCGAGCTAGTTTTTGCTCTTCCTTACAACATAGGACCAATAGCTGCTTTTGATTTACATTTAGAAATCATCTACGATGATTTTTGGTCATTGCTGGGAATCACTAACCCTTTTACTGATGAGTCGATTTTGCCTTTTACCATTAACCGAGAAGAAGCCAGTGTCATTTTTAATGACGATGAAGAGTTAGGAATTGTGGGCGTTGAGGTTACTGATGATAAATTATCTTGTACCAGAACAGCTCAATTTGAGCTTAATCTAGTTAATATAGGTCAAGAACAAATTACTCCTGAAATATTGTTATTCGACAAACAGCCAGTAGAAAGTTCTTTTAATGGATTGACTGGAAAATTTGCAGACTTCACAGGTGGAACACCAACAATTAGATTTGAAGAAACTCTTAGTCCTATTCTCTCCGCTGGAACTCTTCCTACAGCTTTTTGGGTTGACCTGAGCAGCCTCTCTCCAGGAACTTATACTCTTTATCTTTACATTGTCAACCCTTATTTTAGCAGTGCAGAACATTACATCGGCGACTACGCTGAGGTGCAGGTGACAATTGGAAATTGCCTAAATGTCAGCGCTCTCGAAGAAGATTTGACTATAGTAAAAGGTAGCAATACTCCTTTGTCAGTAAATTTAGGTAATTATCTTCTAGACGAAGATATAAATACTTTAGGATATACTTTTACTTTTGCTGTTGAAGACCAATCTAATGAAGAGATTGTTAATTGTGAAATAGCCTCTTCTACTTTAATCCAATGTACCCCTAACTCAGCAACTCAAGGCAGTTCTGAAGTAATTATTTCCATTGACGAAAATGATGGTATAACTAACCCGATAAATGAAACATTTACTGTCAGCATTACTCCTTCTTTAGAAGTAAGTAGTGTTAAAGTTAATACTATAACAGTTAATGAAAATGGATTATCAACTGCACTAAAACCACAACAAGAAGTTAGTGTGCAATTTACAGTTACTAATAGATTAAGTCATCCAGTTACCGGTGTAGTTGGAGAATTAAGTTTTGATTCTGCTAGTCCAGTTGAGAGCAGTAAAGTCAATCTTAACGCTGGTGAAGCTAAACAAATTACCATTACTACACTTCTACCATTAAGCTTAGTAGAGGGAGAATATCCTGCTACAATTAGTGTTTCAGGAAGGGATTATGAAGATGTATCCATACCACAGGCAGACCTCTTCTCTTTTAAATTGAATGTGCAACAAGATGCCGCAGATTTAGTAATCTCTAGTCTTAGTCTTCAAGATAATACATTAACCTGTGCTTCTTCAACCACTTTGTCAGTTAATTACATTAACAGAGGAAGTCAGACAGAAAATGATGCTGTATTTATTCTCAGTAAAGGAAGTTTAGAGTTGGAAAGAAGAAATATTGGCGTTATAAGTGGTAATTCTCAAGGAACCGAACCATTCGTAGTTTTAGCTAAGGACTTAACCTCTGGTGCTAATACTTTAACTGTTACTCTAAAATACAGAGATGATTTCAAGACGGATACTAAAACTATCGTTGTAACTAAAAATAATTGTTTAGCTATTTCTGAACCAGTAAGCGGCAGTTTAGTTATAGCAGATAATACTGATCAACCATTTAGTGTTTTATTAACTCAAATGGGAGCTGACAGCCAGATTAAATGGTTTGTTGATAATGTTGAACGTACTACTTCAAATGGTGTGAATCCAACAGATCCAAGTAAATTTACTTTTAATGAGGCTACTGCTGGAACTTACCAAATAAAAGTAGAAATTAATGGAAAAGAAACACGCACTTGGACTGTAACCGTAACTGATGTTCCAATCTCTACTAATTTAATCGTGTCGCCAGATAAGAAAACTATTGAGAACAGTAAAGGGAAGATTACTTATCAAAACTCAATAGATGATTTTGGCAATCTAGTGAGTTTAGATTCTTATGTTACTATTTCAGATGATTTAGTTTCAGTAAATACTGCCTCTGATGGAAGTGTTTTACAGGGAGGAGCTACAATCACTTTAAACAAAGCTTTTAGTACTACCCCTAAAATTTTATATTCATCAACATTTAATGCACAGAGTGGCTTTGTTACCTGTGATACAACAACTACACCTAAATGTACTCCCGCAGCTACGCAAACTCCTGGTAAATATACTTTTACAGTAGATGGATTCTCCACCTACAAAGTCGTAGAAAACATCCCCGCCGGATTAGAAGTTCTTCCAACTGAAGTATTTTTCAACGATGTCGCTCGCGGACAAGAAGCTACTGTCGTAGTAACTGTCAAAAACAAAGGAACTTTAGACTCTTTGACTGGTGTTACTGCTGCTTTATATGATATTAACGGTATTAACCCCATTAACATTAAATACAATGTCGCATCTCCAGCAACTCCACTTAGTACTTTAGATTCTGTTTTCGACGCCGGTAAACAAAATACTTTAACCGTTAAAGTAAAAGTTCCTTCTGACGAATCTGCCGGAAAGCATAAGATTGGAACATTAAGAATCACTAGCACCAATCCTGCTGAAATTAAAAACATCGATATTTACCTTCAACCAAAGAGCCTTCTATCTATCACTAAAATAGAAATAAACGGTAAAGAATCTGGCAAACTATCTTTAGAAGAAGTCAACAAAATTGAAGTAAATGTAGAAAACCTTTACACTGACGATATGAATAATATATTAGTCACAGCAAAACTTCTAGATGTTGATGGTGATGACATCGAAGTAGAATCCGATTCATTTGACTTAAGTTCAGATCGTGATAAAACTGTATCTCTAGACTTAGACCTAACTTCAGAAACTATAGACCAAGAAAAATACACTTTAGAAGTCACAGTAGAAGGTACAGCTGATGATGACAGTGAACATAGTGCAGTGGAAACAAAAGAATTAACTTTAGACTTAGCTACACATAAAGTAATCATCAGCAAATTGACTGCTTCCAACACAAACTTAAAATGTGAACGTCAAGTATCTCTACAAGCTACAATAGATAACAAAGGTAAGTCTCAAGAAGATGACATTGAATTGACTTTAACCAATACAGCTTTAGGAATAAACTCTAAAAAGACAGGCATCGAACTAGATGAATTGTTTGGAACAGACAACAGTTATCGCGCTTCCTTCAGTTTGAATCTAGACGATAAGGCTGCTGGTACGTACACTTTATCGGCAGAAGTATTCCGTGATGGCAATAGTGAAGATACAGAAGAATTAACCTTAACTATTGAAGACTGTCCAACTACGACTACCTCAACAAGTACAACAACCAGTACTGGTTCACAGACTTTAAGTTTAGCAAGTCAACAATTGGCTCAAGAATTACAGAACGCTCTAGCTGTGCCAATTGAACAAAAGCAGCCAGTAACCTCTTCATTTAGGGATACAACTACCTATACTACTTTGTTAGCACTTTTAACAGTATTAGTGGCTATCGCTGGAGTATTGGGCATGTTTATCTTGCTAAAGAAGAGATACTAATTTTTAGTATTTTTTTTTTACTTTTTTTCTATACCTTCTTTGAAATTCAACGTAATACTTCATCTAAATGAAGCAATGTCGTCGTCAAGGCCAATAGATGAGTTTTGCGTTGCTTTATGCTAGAACCGGAACCGAAAATAATCATTATCTCATTAAGGTTACATAAGATAAAATATCTTATTTTCGGCAAAACTTATGGCCCAGACGACATTGCAAACTTCAGAAAGCTGAAGTGGTACAATTCAACGAAAAATTTAAATAGTTATATAGATTAATATAACAAATGACCCAAATGTTACTGCAAAAAAATATTCTTCATTATCCTCAGTTAGATACAATTCTTAGAGTAGAAGAGTTTATTAGGGCTAACTCGGGAGAATATAAAAAAAGAAATCTTTGGGAACATCTCCCTAAAAGGATGATGTATCAAACTTTCTGTGTCATCTTTGATTATTTGCTTTATTCCCGTAAGATTGCTTTAGATCAGGAAGGAAAAATAGCTTGGATTTGGAATCCTTCTCTGGTAAAAAAGTACTTAAACAATCCTGCTTTAAGGGCCAAATGAAATCAATAGTTCATTTTTGTGATGAAAAACTAAAGCTGGAATTTGAAGGTTTAAAAGATTCTAGGGTAGAAGACAAGATGCTGTATAAATGGATACTTCGCGCCATAGATGATCTTAACGAAAATGCTTTTTGCGGGATACAAATCCAGAAAAAACAAATTCCTAATATTTATATCGAAAAATATGAGATAGATAATCTCTGGAAATATGACCTGCCCCGTGGTCTTTGAAAAATAAGGATTTTTATTTCTTTTAACAACCACGCTCTTGTATCATCCATCTCCAAACTGGTTTGACTATAATTTTTCTCTCTCCTAATTTAATTTCTTCATCTTGACCATTAGTCAAAAGCAATCCTTCTTTAAGCCTGAACTTTTTCATGGCTTCAATTAGTCCATCTATTTCTCTGCTGCGATTTTCTTGATTTAACTCAAAACACACCTGTATTGCCTGAATTACACTTTTATTCTTAACTATAACAAAATCACACTCTCTTTCAGCAGAATGATAAAAAATATCATAATCTTTATTTAGGCAGTTAAATACCAAGTTCTCTAGAAGCCATCCCTTATCTTTAGTAATTTTTTTAGAAAGAATTTCTATAAAACCATTGTCTAAAACGTAAAATTTTTTATCGCTCAGTATCTGTTTTTTAAATGAGTAGTCAAATTTGGTTATGGTTTTGGCAAAATAAGTTTCTTCAAGATAAGATATAAATTTTTTAAAAGTGTTAACACTGTTTATGGGTATAAACTTCTTAAGGGAATTGTAGCTGAACCTATTAGCAAAATTATTTATCAAATAAGAATACAACTGCCTTAAAATTGCTACATTTTTTACCCTATATCTTACTGCTATATCTTTTAAAATAGTATCTTCATAAATTCGAGTTAATATTTCTTGATCTTTATAGATAAGGTATTCAGGCATTCCCCCCATTATCAAATATTCTTCAAAATATTTCTCCATCTCTACTTTTGTTTCAGTCTTATAAACTGTTTCTTTGTCAAGTACTACTTCTTTTAATTCAATGAACTCCAGAAAAGAGAAAGGCCAGACTATAATATCTACATGCCTTCCTGTAAGTTTTGTTCCCAGTTCTTTGCTCAATAGTGTTGCGCTTGAGCCGGTTATTAC
>JACPCC010000051.1 GCA_016179995.1 Candidatus Woesearchaeota archaeon
GTTTAGGCCATGTGGTGGGTGTAGATGTGAAATTTTCACCTGGTTGGATGAGAACCGCTCCAGGCGTGGCCGACAAAGTGCAGGTGGTAGTAAAAAATGTAGAGTAGTTCTTTGTTTGACAAAGAAAAGCGGTTGTTTTAAAATGCTTCTAACCCATGCTGGGTCCATAGGACGTGCTTCAGGTCCGCTCTCTCCTCCAACAATTACCCAATCAATACCATTCATGGATAATTTATCAATGTGGCGCAGGTAAGGTTTTAGCCAGACAAGATACATTTTAATAATTTCAAAGTGTTGTTTGAGGTAGCTGAGCATGAACACTCGTCTATTTTTATGCTCTTGATGGGTTCTTTTTCTCCACTCCATATACTGGCGTAAATGTCTGATTAATACTCGTAGGACGCTGGCATTGAAATTTGCTTCTAGGCCTTTTACATAGGTCTCCAATTCTTCTGTACTTTTGAATGGTGGAGAATCGAAAAATAGATCTGGAAGGGTAATATATTCTAATTCCCTAGCCATACCAAAGACGGAAGCTGCACTTTTAGCCCCTTGTTGAACTAAATCTACAAACATACCTTTTAAAGTAATTTCTGCACTCTTGCCGCGTTTTTCTAAAGGTTTGTTTAACTCACTTTCCACTTCATTATAATAAGTCATTCTTTCGTCGATAATGCGCAGTTCGCGAACCATCTGAAACAATTCTTTAATCATCTTACCAGACGCCATGAGCAGTTGAGTAACTTTATCTTGTTGGGCGCCGATGCGCTGCTGCGTTAGACCAAAGAAAGCGGAGTTTTCTGCCGCGGCAAAGCTGTCTTCTATCTTTATAATCTCCTGAAAAGATTGACGAATGGTATCTAAAATCCAATAATATGGCTCTTCTAAACTTAAATCATATCTTTCATAAGATAGGCGGTAAAATTTTTTAGAAGCAGGAAAGCCCGTTTTCTCATGACCTGATCGGCCATAAGGTTGCCGATATTCTTCATCGGCGTCTTTTGGATCATATTTGTTCCCTTCCTTTGGTTCGAACTCGCCTGATTTAGGATTTCTCTCATAGTTATCTCTACTCCTTTTTTTAATAAATCCAGATTTAATTAATAATTCTGAGCGGTTAATCATAATTATTTTAGATTATTCTAATCATCTTCCTCTTTTTTTTGCTTAATAGTTTTAGTTTAATAATTTTAGCTTAATTGGACTATTTATACTAAAATCAGCCCTACTAAAGGGATTAATCTTCTTTAACTTTAAATAAGTTTTTGTTTCTGTTGTAATGGTTTATGGTTCTTTGCGTTCTATTATGTTTTTTGAGCTCTAAATATCAATAAACCTGATTTTTTTACTATATTTACACCAAATCCTTTGTTTTGAATCAGATTTTTCCATCGTTGAATATTTAATTTATTTACTACTTTCTGAGCCGGCCAGCTACTGATCTTTTTATCCGAAAGTATAGCTATTAATAAACCATCTTTTTGAAGTATCCTATAAATCTCAGCTAATAATTGGTCAATATTTTTGATATAATTAAATACAAATACTGCAGTTGTCGAGGTAAACTCTTTATTTTTAAACGGAAGATTTTTCTCCAAATCTCCCTGCACTTTTCGAGAGCAATTTTCATTAAGAAGAAGCATCTTTTCCGATAAGTCAAATCCGGTAGACGGTAAATAACTATAAGCACCACAGCCTAGGTCTAAATTGTTAAAATATTTACTGTTCTTTTCATTCTTTAAAAAAGATAATTCTTTGGAAATTATGGCTCTTATTTCTTTATTTATTTTATACTGCCACATGAAGGCTTCAGCTTCCCAAAAGGCCTTATTATCATTAGGCCAGCCTTTAGCCCAATCGATTTTATTTGCTAGTTTCTTTAGTTGTTTTTCTACTTTTAGACCATAATGGAGCTTAGTCATTCCTATGAGAAAAGAAGTTTCAGCGTCTGGTTGCATTTTACGTGTTTAGTTTTGTGTGTTTCATTTTGGAAATATATTGATTTTAGTCTAACCTGTATTTTCTTAGAACAGCAGAGCGGCTAAACTAGCTACACCTGTAAGAGCCATTCCGGCCGGTAAGCTGCCGAGTGCTAGAACGAAAAGGAGGACGAGCATTCTGCCTAAACAAATGAATATTTCTCGGCTGACAAAATAGCTGGCCGCTTGACCTTTTGCTTTGTCGTATTCTAAAGCGTGCAAAGCCGGTTCTCTGACGCCATAAGCTAAAGCGCCGAGTAAAGTGGCGCCAATAATTTGACTGCTACTCGTTATTAAAGAGCGAAATATCCATGATATTAATTCTAATGGACTAACAAAGCGCACTATTTTTCTTTTTCCTACTTTATCGCTAAGTTTGCCCATCTGCCAGAATAAGACAGCGCCTATACCAGAGAGTATGCTGCCCATAATTCCCAATTGAAAGTAATCTTTTAAGATGAAATAAACCAAGAGCGGCCAAAGTACGCCTTCAGCCATAACTTGCATGCCTTTAGCTACAAAATAGAGTGAATTACGCCAGTATTTTTTGTCGATGAGAGATTTTACAGAAAAATGGTAATGGATATAGCTATCTTTGCTGATAAATAAAAATACGGCTGAGCCTAAAAGAAGCACACTTGAAATAAGGAAAATCATGCCAAAACCAAAGAAATAAATCAAAGTTCCTCCGATTAATGGCCCGAAGATAGTAGAAGCGATGGATAAAGCTTCTCTTTTCCCGACCTCGTCACCGCGATGTTTTTCTTGACTGCAGTGATAGAATACCAAGTGCATACCCATCCAATATAAAGCAAGAGAAATACCGACTAATGCGCCTAAGATAAAGAGGGGTATTTTTATGCTGGGCAGAAGGTATAAGCCGCCTAAAAAAGCCAAATAAAATGGGATGCTGATAAGGACAGCATGTTTAATTCCATAACGCTCAGCGAATTTAGCTGCAGCAGGACTGGCGATGGCTAAGCTGATAGAATAAAAAAGGTAGAAATAAAATGTGTCGGCTAAAGAGTAATTTAATTCTATCATCAGATAGAGGGGGATAAAAACACTGGTTAGTGAGATAGCTAGAGAGCGTAAAGCAGTAGAAATATAGACTTGCGTGAGTTCTTTTTTAGGAAAGAAACGCCACCAAAATTCCTGATGGTTAATCATCTATTTTTTACCTCTTTTTTGAATATTGAACTCTTATTTTATGGTTGAACTAAAATAGTTTAATTCTCAAAGGAAAGTTTATAAAAGCATATAAAGTTTTTGTTTTATCAAGGGCTTGTGGTCTAGTGGCTTAAGCTTTTTCAGAAAAGGATTAATCAAAAAGACTATCTGAAATCGATTCCATAAATGACATCTCGTTGACGTAAAGTTGGATTTAAAGCCGGCTTTTCTGAATCGAGAGGATCCCCGGTTCGAATCCGGGCAGGCCCATTTTTAGTATTTTATTTAGTACTTTGTTAAGAAATAGATTCTGATTTTTCAAAAACCATATAAACCACCTTTCTTTTCATAGCCAATAATGGCAGATATTAATAAAGAAAATAATGAAGAAAAATCACAATACGTCTTAAATCAATCTTTAATGAGGGCAGTATTGCCTAAGCTGTTTAGTCTGCTGATTTTAGGCTTGATTTTTTACGGCGGCGTTTTACTTAATTTAGGATTGCTTAGTTTATCTTTAGAGTTAGAGTCTTTAATTAAGATGGTTTCTATCATTATTTTGGTAGTTTTAGTGCTGTTTAGTTTATTATTATCTTGGCGTCAAGCACGAGCACCATATTTATTTTTTAGTAATAAAATAAATTTCAAAAATAATTACATTAATTATAATCAAATTATATTATCTTCTTCTAAGCAAAATATATTGGATAAACTACTTAAGACTTACAGTTTGGACTTGGGCAATGGTTTCGTACTGCGTCATATAAAATTAGAACAGCAGGTTTCAGATTATATTAAGCAGATGATACAGTTTAATGGGAGATGGGTGAATAATGGTAAAATTAAGCATGAGAGATATACAAAAACTATTATCTCTTAAAGAAAAAGATAGTGTCAAGATAAATGCTAAGGTTTATACAATTAAAAAACGTTTTTTTCATAAAGCTGATTTGAAAGATTATTATGAACAAGATACAACGAGATATGAGCTGAGCAATAATTATGTCCTTGAATTCCATGGAGAAACCCCTAATTTATTTCAATTGATCCATAAAAAATATATTTTTGGATTTACTGGTACAAGCTCAAAAAATGAAACGATTAAGACCATTGAACTTGCCTAATAATAATCTAAAACCCATTTAAAATCACTCTAAAAATGAGTAGGAAATTATAGAGAACTTTGCAATATTCATCATTCATTCTCCCATCGATATCTCTTTAAAAGAATAGTCTATTTTTTCTTTTAGCAGATAAGCTTCTACTTTATGCTGATTTTCTTTAGGTACGATAGTTACATTACTACTTAGTTTCTTTCCCTCAACCTCTTTTAATAAGCCGTGTTCTTTATACCCTTTCTCTTTCCGTCCATACATTCTTCGGATAAATCGCAGATACTTTTGTTTGTCGGAAGGTAAAGTAATGGTAAATAAAACCATCCGCAATAAAGAAGTTATGTTTGTACTTTTTGAGTAAAGTAGAATCCCTTCTGAGGCTATACTTGTCTTGAGCTGCCAACTAGCTAAAGTTCCGGCATGAATAGAAAGCGGATAGGTAAATTTAAACCGTTTCCATTTGTCATAATCTTTTGAAACATAAAAGCGGGAAAACGCGGCTTTGGCTGCATTTTCGATTTCTTTCTCAGTCTCAGCCGAACAGTCTATAAATAGGTCAATATCACTTTTATTAGTTAGTTCACTACGTACAGCCGAGCCATACAGATAAACATTATTAATGCTCTTGCTCAAAGAATAATTTAGAAACAAGAAACTAAGGTAATTCTGTACATAGGCAACTGCTTGTGCTGTCATTTTATGCAATTTCTTCACCTTCTTCTTTCAAACGGTCTTTAATTATTTGATGCAATTTGTTAAAAGAATTAAGTACGGCTTCCAAAGCTGTTAAGTTTGGTCTTCCATAAATTAGTTTATTTCGTTCTTCTTCAATAATATACATTAAAGAAAGCAGTTGAACTTTGTTAGGAAAATCGTTCATTATTTTTCTTTCGGCTAGGGGGGCAATCTTTTGTTCCGGCTTAGGAGACTTAAACCATTCGTGTTTAATCATGGCTCCGGCAGATATCTTGCCTAAAACATGCAGATAAAGTTCTAAGAGCTCAATAGAACAGGCAGAAGCATGCAAGCCAATAGTTACAGCTCTTTTTTCTACACCTATGGCAATGGCATCTGTAAGTTCTTGCACATGTTCGGTAATATGTTCTTTATGTATTTGTAAAGAGGCCATTTTAGGAATAAAAGTTCTATTTTATTATAAAACTTTTGGTACTAAAGTTCCTAATTATGGGAAGAAAAGTTCCTAACGTTTATTTTGTGTGCTGTTTAGTAATTAGAATAATCACTTCATTCCAAAAAATATAGTTAAAGCATTAAATTATCGAACATCTATTGCTTTAACTATATATAAAGGCAATAACTATTTTTATTCGATTATTTATTGCCTTTAGTAAATCACTTACTTTCCGTTCTCTTTCTTTCCTTCTCCGAAGTGTACATCAATTAAGACCATGGTCAAAGAAAGTATTAATGGTCCGAGAAGGACGCCAACAATTCCGGAAAAGAGCATTCCACCAAGTATACCAACCATAATTATAGCTTGTGGTATATTGGCTTTATGGGCCATTAATTTTGGCTTGAGGAAATTGTCTAATAAGCCGACGAAGATGAAGCTGTAAATGAATAAACCAGTTCCTGTAAGGACTAGGGCATTAGAATTTTGGAAAATACCCTCTAAGAAAATAAATATCGAAGCTGGACCCCAGACTAAGCCAGTTCCTAAGTATGGTATTAACGCCAAGAAAGCCATGACTACTCCCCAAAAAAGGGGCATGGTTAACCAAAAAATGTAAAATCCTAAAGCTCCTAAAGCTCCTTGCATTAGAGCTACAACAAAATAACCATAAACAATTCCTCCCGTTATTTCTTTCATTCTTTTGATGATAAATTCAAACTTGTGAACTGGGAAACCCAAAATTAATTTTAATTTTTCTAAAAATACCGGACCTCCAAGTAAAAAATAAAAGAGGGAGAAAAAGATGACAAAGGTCATCATCATAAAGCGTGGAACGCCAAAGAGGAATTCAGTGCCTCGTTTTAATATTAAGCTCTTAAGAC
>JACPCC010000052.1 GCA_016179995.1 Candidatus Woesearchaeota archaeon
GTGCAGTCTTACGACTTAATCATCAATTTAAAAAACATCGATACCAAGCAGACTCAATTGGATTTGTTTGTTACTCTACCTCATTCTAAAGGCAAAAAAGTTACTATTGCCGCTTTTGTTGATCAACAATTGGCTGAAAACGCTCTAAAAAACTGTGATTTAGTCATTAAAGATACAGAGTTTGACAAATATAGAGAGAAAAAAACAATCCGTAAGCTAGCTGAAGATCACGATTATTTCATTGCTCAAGCCAGTCTCATGGCCAAAATTGCTTCTGTTTTTGGTAAAGCATTAGGTACCAAAGGAAAGATGCCCAATCCTAAACTTGGTTGTGTCGTACCTCCTAACGCTAACTTAGAATTATTAAAGAAAAAATTAATCTGCACAGTTAGACTTACTGCTAAAAAAGCCACTAACTTACAATGCTTAATTGGTAAACAAAGCCAGCCTGATTCAGAAATTATCAATAATATTTTAACCGTCTATAATGCAGTTGTAAAACATGTTCCAAACGAGCATCAAAACATCAAAAACGTTGCTTTGAAATTAAGCATGAGCAAGCCAGTTCATATTGAATACTAATCATCCATTAATTAAACCAAATACTCCATTAAAAAATAAATAATCAACATAAATAATTAAATTAAAATCAGAAATCATTAAATTAAAACCATAAACCATTAAATTAAAGTAAAATAATTAATAATTAAATTAAAAAACTAAAAAGCTAAAAATGGTCAGCGCAGAAAAAAAGAAACTAGTACAGGAATTATCTGTCAAGCTTAAAAGTTATCCTCTCATCGGTATTCTTGACTTAGAGAACTTGCCCGGTCAGCAGTTTTCAAACATGAGCCGCACTTTGCGTAATGATGGTGTTGTAATAACTGTCACCCGTAAAAGACTTTTAGCCCTTGCTTTAAAAGAATCAAAAATACAAAATGCTGAGGCTCTGGAAGCTAAATTAGAAGGTGTACCTGCCTTATTATTAAGTAAAGGCAATCCTTTTTCATTATATTCTAAAATTCAAAAAAGCAAATCTGAAGCTTCTGCTAAACCAGGACAAAAAGCTCCTCGAGATTTAGTCGTTAAAGCCGGTCCAACTAACTTTGCTCCAGGTCCAATTATTTCAGAGCTAGCTGCCGTAGGAATTAAAACTAAAGTTGAGCAGGGCAAACTTTCTATTATTCAGGATACAACTATAGTTAGAGAAGGCGAAATCATCTCAGCTAAAGTATCTGAAACACTCAAAAGAATGGACATCAAGCCCATGGAAATCGGCTTAAACCTAGTTGCCGTTTGGGAAAATGGTCTAGTCTTTGCCGCTAAGGAATTACATGTTGACGAAGCTGAATACTCACAAAACTTTACTCTGGCTGCTCAGGAAGCTTTAAACTTAGCCATCGAAGCTGCTTATCCTTGTGCGGATACGGCTGAAATGTTGCTGCAGAAAGCCTTCCGTGAAGCCAAATGCTTAAGTATCGAACAAAGTATCTTAACCGAGGAAACCAAAGACGAGATACTTGCTAAAGCTGAAAGGCAAGCACTAGCTGTCAAAGAAGAAGCTAATCTTTAAAGTAATCCAAGCTAAATTAATCTGGCTAAATTAATCTTATTTGGGTTCAATAAAAATATAAGTTCAAGCTGATATAAAGAAATGCACCAATTAGAAATAAATAATGCATTTCTAAATAGTAAATTGCTACAAAACATGAAAAAATAACCGCAATTTACTATTACAGCAAATAAAAACCAAAAATCAATTAATCGGAGGAGAAGAAAATGGAATATATCTATAGTGCCATGTTGCTTCATAAAGCCGGCAAGGCTATAACTGAAGACGCTGTCAAGGCTGTCTTACATGCTGCTGGTGTAAAAGTAGAAGAAGCACGCGTTAAAGCTTTAGTTGCCGCTTTACAGGGCGTAAATATTGATGAAGCTGTTAAGAAAGCTGCTGTCGCTGCCCCTGCAGCTGTTGCTGTCGCAGGTGTAGCTGCTCCTGCTGCTGACAAGAAGAAAGAAGAGAAATCTAAAGAAGACGATAAGAAAGCAGAAGAAGCATCTGCTGCCGGTCTAGGAGCACTCTTTGGATAGGTAATTTCTTTCTTTATTTTTATTATTTTTATTTAATTTTAATAAGATCTAAACAAAGTACAAATTATAAATTATATTTAACCTTATTTTATTAACAAATAAAAAGTTGTGCCATCAGAAATGAACGACCAAGCTGAGTTAAAAAAAGAGTATGAATCAAAGAGAAAGGAAGTTCAGCATCTGCGCCAGCAGTTAAATTCTATTCATCAGGAAAAAGAAAATTACTACCATCAGCTGCGCACTTCTCGTGATAAACTGCGTTCTAAACTGCAAAGAATTGAATTGCTTAAAAAAGAACGTAATGAGCTAACTACTGTTGTAAAACAACTCAAAGGAGAAAGAAACAAGTTCAATGAAGAAGCTAAAGAAAGGAGAAAAATCCTTCAAAGTGTAGATAAAAAGAAAGACGTTCTAACTGAAGAAATGGAAGTTCAAGAAAGTCCAGGCAGATTAAAATCTCAAATTGCTAAACTAGAAGAAAAAATAGAGACAGAAGTAATTCCCTTTGAGAAAGAGAAAGCCCTCCGTAAACAGATTAAAGAATTAAAAGCCGAATTTAAAAAAATAGAGGGTCTAGACTTAGCCTGGAAAGAGCATAACACTGCTGCTGCTAACTTCTCCGAAAAAAGAAGAGTGGCTCAAGAATTCCATCAGCAAGTGCAAGTAAAAGCTGACGTTTCCCAAAGCAAGCATGAAGAAATAAGCAAACTTTACGACGAAATTAAAGCTATTCGTTCAGAACAAAAACCCGCTTTTGAAAAGTATAAAGAATTCAAGAAAAAATATGAAGAAACTAAAAAAGCACTTGAAGAAACCCTGCCCCGCTTGACTGAACTATCTAAATCATTCCAAGAAAACGAAGAAAGGAGCTATCAAAGTATTCTGCGGGAAAAGACTGCTGAAGTACAGGAGAAGATTAAAAAACGGCAGAAATTAAGCACGAGAGATATTTTAGCTTTTCAGGCGACGAAGGAATAGTGTATATTATGTTAATTCTAAATTTATTCTCTAATTGTACTTTCTAATTATCGCTATCTAATTATCACTTATAAAACCAATTAGATTCATTTCCTTCCACAAGCCTTATAAATTGACTACTCAATAATGGTCGATCATGTCTATTAAAAACGATTTACTGTATGATCTTCTTGCAGCAAGTGGCAATCCTAATGGCTGGGAAAGTAAAATTCATCAGGAAGAGAACTTTTGTCGTCTTCCTCGTCTGGCAAACTTTTGTGGAGAACGCTTGCGTGAAAAATCTGTTTTAGATATTGGCTGCGGAACTGGCCAGCTTTTAACTTTTCTCGAGTCCTACTCGCCTCGAGATTATTTAGGAGTAGATATTTACGCTCCCTCTTTAAGCATCGCTAGAAAAGAACATCCCAAAAATAGATTCAAGTTGTTTAATGTTTTAAAAGAAGATTTGAGAGAAAAATTTGATTACATTTTTTGTTCTGGTGCCCTAAGCACACGTTTAGGAGAAAATTCTGAGGTAAATGAAACTTTTCTGGAAGCTATGGTACAGCGAATAAATAAATACTGCATTACTGGTGCTTACTTCAACTATCTCTCTAATACTGCTAAAGAGCAAGATCCAGATTTATTTTATTACGATGATAATAAAGTTCTAGAATTGTCTAATTCTATTATAGATGACAAAAGAGAGATAGCTTTTAAAAAAGATCGTACTAGGGATGAAAGCCATATATATTTGATAAAGAAATGTCGGTTTCAATAATTGTATCACTAATTGATTTTAAATTATTAAATCAAAAGAGCAGGAATCTTTACAGTTCATTACTTTTTTCACTCCATCTTTCCCAATACATCCGTCTTAGAAATCAAGCCTTTAATCTCTCCTTTTTCTGCTACCAAGACTATAGGATAGTCTTTCAACAATTCCAAAAGTAATTTCTGTCCGGCTTTAGGCGAAACTATGGGGGGCGTTTCTTCCATCACTTCTTCTGCTCTCAAATAATTCATTTTTTCTGGATGCTCCCTAAGGTTCATCAAGATAGCGCTTTCAGTAATAACCCCGCAGACTTTTTCTTTATCCATAACTGGCATTTGCGAGATGCTTTTAGTTTTCATAATTTTTATGACTTCTTTGACTATTTCTTTTAACGTCACAGAAATAACTTTAGTCTTCATTATTTGTTCTGCTTTTATCTCTTCTTTGGCTCTTAAATTTTCCAAAGCCTCAAATATGTTTTGTGCTTTAGAATAAGTAGGTTCGACCGAGCCTGATTCTATCTTAGCAATTAGCGATTGTGATACTCCCGAATTTGCAGCTAATTCTTTCTGTGTTAAGCCTAATCTTTTTCTTAACCGTCCAATTTCTTCTATTGATTTAAAGCTCATTTTTATGATTTTACACTATTCTATTTAATATTGTTCTTCAATTGAGTATCTGTTCTATTCTCTATTTATTCTATTCTCTATTTATTCTATTCTCTATTTATTCTATTCTCTATTTATTCTATTCTCTATTTATTCTATTCTCTATCTGTTCTATTCTCTTATTCCACTACCTTAATAAATATTATGCTAAAATATTCATATTGGAATATTACTCGCACGAGTCTTTTTATAGTTCTTTTGTCAAATTTATCTATGTCAAATCTAACCTAAAAAAAGAAGATAAAATAAAACCGAGAAAATACAATTAAAAAACAGGAGGAAACCATGTCAAACCAAAATTTTTTATTTACGTCAGAGAGTGTGACGGAAGGGCATCCGGATAAGATGTGCGATCAAATCAGTGATGCAGTCTTAGATGCAATCTATAAAGAAGATCCGCAAGCGCGTGTAGCTGTAGAATGCCTCACAAAAACTGGTTTTGTAGTAGTTGCAGGTGAAGTTACCACTAATGCCTATGTCGATGTTCAAAAAATAGTTCGTGATACTATTATTGAAATTGGTTATGATAAACCAGAATATGGTTTTGATGGCTCTACTTGTGGAGTTTTAGCAGCTTTATCTGGACAATCTCCAGATATCTCCCAAGGTGTTACCGAAGGTCAAGGTTTATTTCAAGAACAAGGTGCCGGAGATCAAGGCTTGATGTTTGGCTACGCGACTAACGAAACAACAGAATTCATGCCCCTGCCTATTATTTTGGCGCATAAACTAACTAAACGTCTATCTGAAGCCAGAAAACGCGGCGAGCTGTGGTATCTACGTCCCGACGGCAAATCACAAGTGACTGTCGAATACGTTAACGGCAAACCAAAACGTGTAGATACCGTTGCTGTCAGTTTGCACTGTCTGTGTGTCGTGTGTCTTTACGTTTTGCAGCTTTACACGAATATCTTGCGCTGGTACGAACCGAGAGAACCATGAGGCAAAACTAATATGCTTGATAGAGATTTTTCCTTTAATCATGAATGCGAAAGACGTTAGAGGAGGAGTGATCGGGGAGGTTAAGGGACTATCAATTGCTCGGACGTACTGTGTAGTAACCTGAAGAATGGTGAGAAGGAAGAATGACGTGACAAGAAGAATTAGCAGAGCAGATACTTTCTTCATCACAATCACTATAATCAATCAGAAAAAAACCTGTCAAGAGCACAAACTATATCAATAGTAGAAATTTCTTCAAGTCTGCACTAAGGTCTTTTTGGCGGCTAAATAGGAAGAAATGTAAGAAACGAGTACATACTATAGACAGACAATCGTTACTGTATTATGAATTCTTGAAATGAGAAGTGCGAGGTTTTTGATGTTGAATATTTGATTATTAGATTTCTTGATATCAAGATTTCAAAAACTCAAGGTATCAAGTTCAAGAATCTCCCATTTCCCACATCAAAAAATCTATTGTATTCCTTGGGATCTCATCCGTCGGGCTTCGACTTCGTCGAGAATTCTCTTTCGAATTCGGACACTTTTTGGAGTGACTTCGACAAGTTCATCATCACTGACATACTCGAGTGCATCTTCAAGTCCCATGGTTTTAGGGGTATTGAAATGTTCCATCGTTCCTTCTCCTTTTGAGCGCATATTGGAGAGCTGTTTTGTTTTGCAGACGTTTACCCTGATATCATCCTCCCTTGAATTTTGTCCGACAACCTGTCCCTTATACACTTGCACACCAGGGCCGACAAAAAGCATACCGCGAT